>JAJBTR010000161.1 GCA_020860745.1 Lachnospiraceae bacterium
AATTCTGTGCGGTTCTGCTCTGAGTTTTATGGAAAGCAAAGTGTTGAGTGAAAAAAGTCCGCTATTTGGGAGGCGCAATTCCCAAATCAAACTGGAGGCATTTAACTATAAGGAATCAGCACTCTTCGTACCGGATTACTCTTTCGAGGATAAGGCAATCTGCTATGGAATCACAGGAGGCGTTGCAAAATATCTTTCCATGATAAATCCCAAAAAAGTCTTGATGAGAATATTAAAAAACTATATTTTCATACAGACGGATACCTGTATGATGAAGCGCGCAATCTTCTTGCACAGGAATTTACTGATGTCACACTGGTCAATAATGTAATGGAACAGGTCGCATCCGGCGTGAATACGGTAAACAACATTGCGCAGAAAATCGGCGAAAATCTGTCAACCGTTCTCTATTCGCTTGAAAAACTAATCCGCATTGATCTGGTACAGAAGAAAAAATGTATCACGGAAGAAAAAAACAGGAAGAAGGTTCAATATGTTTTAAAAGACCATATGTTTACGTTCTGCTATAGCTTTCATCCAAATGCCACCAGCATCATTGAGATGGGACAGGGCGATCTTTATTATGATAAAATTTTCCGGGAGTATCTGCACGCCTATATGGGCAGCGTTTTTGAAGATATGTGCAGGTACTATACACTCGAACAGGGAATTCAGGGCGCTTTCGGTAATTTCATAACGCATGTCGGAACATGGTGGGGAACGGAAACACTGGATTCCGCATCCGGCAAATATCAGCAATCCGCTGACATTGATGTCGTCGGGATTTCTGATATTGATAAAACAGTTGTCCTTGGAGAATGCAAATTTAAGAACAAAAAAACAGATAAGGGTGTTTATGATATTTTTCTTCGCCGTTCCGCTTCCATCAGCGCAAAATATCACATTATAAAATATCTGTTTTTCTCGTTGGGCGGCTATACGGAATGGATTCAGTCTGTGAACAATGATGCGGTCGTTCTCCTTACGCTTGACGATCTGTATCAGCAAAACGAGTAAAATAAGAATCAGAAAATCAGGAGACTGCTCCTGAGGAGATACGAAAAAGGAGCAGCCGGGACTCCCTGCGCGAGAGAACTCTGACTGCTCGTTCCATATTTCCTGTCCGCCCTCAGCATATAATTCGTAAGAGCAACAGACAAACCCAACGCCAGAATGACAGTATCGGAAATAAATATTACGCAAGGCTGCACTATTCTATCTGCCGCCGCCCCCGAAAACAGACTCCAGCGAGAAACTGCCGCTTCCGCTCGACGCAAAGGAAGATCCGTAATTAACCACATCCAGGATGCTGTAACAATAGGCATCTCCCTCCTCCAGGCCGGAGGTAATCTCCACGTTCTCGCTGTCAGAGAGTCCCGTAGTCACTTCGACCAGCCCTCCCAGCGTATCAGTCTCCTCATCATAGGTCGTATAGACATACGTCGTATTATTTTCTTCCACCAATGCATCTTCCGATACAAGGAGAACATCTTCCGCCGTGCTTAAGGTAATCACTGCTGAGGCATTCATGCCGGCCAGCATCCCATCCTCACGGTCCATGGTAATCACTGCTGTGTATTTGCTGCTTCCGCCGGAGTTTGTGCCGCTCTCATCGATGGATGTCACGGTTCCGGTAAAGGACTGCCCCGGAAATGCGTCCAAAGTAATCGCTGCCTCCTGGCCGATCTCCACCGAGAGAATGTCCATCTCATCTACCGTGATTTCTATTGTCATCATATCCTGCGGTGTGATGGCCAGCCAGGTTGTCTCGCTGACACTGTAAGTGCTGCTCACCTCTTCCTCCAGCGCTTCGGACGCAGTCTCCTCCGCTTCCGTAGCGGTGGTTGTATCTGTACCTGTCATATCAGATGCTGTATCCCCGGCAGCTGCCGCATCCGACATCTCACCCGAAACGGTCTCGCTGCCTTCTGTCTGTCCGGACTGCTGCTCCCCCTCATTATCAGCAGCAGCGCTGTCCTCCTGTTTTTCAGACGTACTCGTCTCCTGCCCGCTTTCATTCTGACTTTGCCCTTCTGTACCGGTGCCCTCTTCACTTTCCTCTGAATCAGAGGAAACAACACTTGAAGAAATACATACAACCCCGGATAAAGTGTCCCCATGATAAGATACAATTAACACATCTCCCACCGCAATATCACTCACCGTCCCCTGGGATGCAGAACCGTTATAAACTGTGACGCTTGCCGAAGTATCCAGAGACAGTGTCACACTGCCATCTTCATCTTCACTGTTTGTCAGAAGCGATATGGTCACGCTGCCGTCAGACACTGCGGTGACGATGCCGGTATAAACAGTAACAGAAGCTTCTTCATCATCCGATGTCCCATCCTCATCGACCACGGTGCCGTTTTCCGCATTATCTGCAGATGTGCTTACCGTCGGGCTGTCGTCGGACGTACTTAACGTCGCACTGCTGCTCCCTTCTTCCGCATTGTTCAGAGTAGATTTGCTTTCCGGAACGGAAGACACGGTCAATACGACCGTTCCCTGTCCGGAGTCAATCGTCAGATATGCGGAGCTGCTTCCTGCGCAAGATAATGTCTGCGCCTGATACCCCGCTGTGCCGGATGACGCCGTGGAATCTGCATCTGCGGAGCTGCCACCGGATGCGCTGTCTGCTTCGTTCGCGGTTTCTGTGCTGTTGTCCGCAGAATCCGTGTCTGAAGTGCCCAACGTATCTGTATCTGACGCGCTCGCAGTATCTGTACCGTCATCCGCAGAATCTGTGTCTGACCCACTCTCATCAGCGGAATCCTCTGAATCAACCCCGCTGTCCGAGGAGATATCGTCTGCGCTGTCGCTCAGACCGGAAACTACCCCGGAACAGGATGCGTAAAGATACCCGTCCTCATAAAGCTGAAATAAGGTATCCATCTGCGTTTCCAGCTCAGCGCGCTGTTCCAGCAGAAGCTCATACTCTCCCGTATAATCTGTATCAGTAAGTGAAATCAGCGTATCACCGCTGTCCACCTCATCCCCCTCAGACACGGAAATCGAGGAAACCGTACCGGTAAATCCGGTCACTTTCAGTTCACTGTGGATGTACAGCGTTCCCTCACCGATCACCGTACCGTCTTCGTCCGCTACCGTTACGGCGTCCCCCAGTTCCGGACCATCGTCTGAGAGAATGACGACCGCCATTGTGCTCGCCACACTCTCCACTTTCCCGCTGACCGCCGTGCCGTCTGAGAGAGTTACATCCACAGAATCCCCGGCAGAAATATCCGCATCTGTCTCAAAAGAAACCGCCATATACCCGTCCAGAGAAAGGAGCATTAACGCGTCACTCTCGTACATGGTATCCACTACGCTCGTGTCAGCGGAAGCATAGATTTTGATCACGCGCCCGTCCGCAGCCGCAGTGATTGTACCGGACACCGCATCCTCCTCACAGTCTTCCAGTGCCTCATCCAGTGAAGTCAGCGTATCCTGCACCGAAGCAATCGCTGTCATGACGGATACCGCGTCCACCGCCGCCAAAGTGTCTCCCTCTTCCACAGTATCTCCGTTAGAAACATACCATTCTGTGATTTCCACCTCATCCGGGAGGGAAAGGTCTTCCGCATCCTCCTCTTCCAAAGTACCCGTGCCGGGCAGAACCGTGCTGATATCGCCCAGTTCCGCTGTCTCAGAGTAAGTGGTCGCCTCCGTCTCAGTCCCGGAGGAAGCCGTCTGCCCGGTCAGCGATTTCACAATAAGCACAAGCAGAACAATCACAACCACTGCAATAATCCACAGATAATGGGAATGTTTGCTCTCCTTCTTTTTCGGCCGCGCCAGATGAACCTCTCCGTCCGCCGCCTGTTCCAGCAAAGCGATCTGCTTCGCTTCCTCCTCCTTTTTCTGACGGCGCGAAATACGAATCAGCATGAAAATACTTCCCGCATCCAGAACCGCCAGAATAATCAGAATGAGCAGCCAGTGAGTACGAATTGTCTGTAAAACGCTCATCGCCGACAGTGTATTCTGCTGTATACCGGCCGCATCACCGCGGCCAAAAGAACTATCCGCTGCGTCCGTTTCCTCATCGGAACTCAGATCGCCGCTCTCATCTTCTCCGGAGGAGGACATATCCGGCATCTCACCATTGCCTCCGGAAGACATATCGGGCATCTCGCCATCGCCCATAGAAGCTCCATCCGGCATCTCGCCATCTTCCAGTTCTGACATATCCGGCATCCCGCTGCTTTCGCCCGCAGACTCATCATTCCCCGATGCGCCGCCCCGCATAGCAGTCATACTTTCGCTATCCGTACTGGCGCCGTCGGTATCTGTATCCTCACTTTCTCCGCTTTCATTATCTCCGCGGTTTCCTTCTGTACTGATATCGCTTTCTGCATCACTCTCATCTGTGTCATCATTATTCTCGCTGCCGTTTTCATCGTCTTCGTAAGCATTGTTTCCAATCTCACGATCTGATTCATCTCCGTCCGCATCTTCTGCTTCGTCTCCTCCATCCGCAAAACCGGAATCGCCTCCGAACTCCATCTCTCCGTCAGAACCCGGCATCTGCATTTCCTGCATATTCCCGGCATTTCCCATATTCCCTGTATCGGGAAGCAGCACTGCCAGCGCCACATCTGCCAGAAGCAGAATTGACAGCACAATCGTCAGCACAAGATACAGCGGTTTCTTCTGCAAAAAAGGAATGTTTTTAATCTTATTAAAAATATTCTGCAACTTTTGCTTCATTTCATCCTCCTTTTTTATCAGCCGCCGTAGTGGAGCGCATCAATCGGTTTCATTTTTGCCGCTTTATTGGCCGGGTACAGGCCAAAGACCACCCCGATCGCAAAGCAGAACACAATCGAAATCAGAACAACCGGTCCGTTCATCGTAAAATTCAGGCTCAGACTTGACGCCACCACGGATGCCAGCTGCAGGATAATCCAGGACAGAAAAATTCCGATTGCACAGCCGATCATACAAAGCACCACCGCTTCCATCAGAAACTGCCGCAGAATCACGCCGCGGGTAGCTCCGATCGCCTTGCGGATACCGATCTCGCGGGTGCGCTCCGTGACGGTCACCAGCATAATATTCATGATACCGATGCCGCCCACCAGAAGAGAAATTGCTGCAATGCCGCCCAGCAATCCGGTCAGGATAGAAGTAATACTGCTGACCGTATCCTCCAGTACACTCTGGGTAGATACCTCAAAAGCATCCTCATCTTCCTCGAACCGCTCCATCAGAAGTTCCGTGATCGCTGTCTCAGCTGTCGTTGTATCGCTGTCCTCCGCCGCACTGACATAAAATTCCGTAATATCCGTGCTCACGGAGGAGGACAGCCGGAGCAATGTCGTATAAGGTATATAAGCCACCATGGATCCGGAGCTGAAAACCGATGTCAGAGAACTGTCATTATCCTCCAGCACGCCCACAATGGTAAATTTCATGCCATCCAGAGATATCTCCTCGCCCACGCAGTCCAGGTATCCGATCAGATCCGTGGCTGTCGTCTCATTGATCACACAGATATAGTTGTTGTTATCCACATCGGTCGTTTTTAAAAAGCGCCCAAGCACAAGATTCAGTTCTTCCACATCATAATAGGACGGCGTCGTGCCGTATACGGTGATTTCATCGCTGTCAGAGCTGTATTTTACCGTTGCTGAAGCAGAGGCGCTGGGGGCAATCCCGCCGATTTCCTCCTCCTCAGACCACTCAGTCAGAGCGGAAAGCTTCACCGGATTTCCCTTGTCGTCAGAGACAGTCACCGTCAGCAGATCGCTGCCCAGATCGGATACCGCATCCGTGACGGAACTGGTCGCCCCATTGACCAGACTGACCAGAACCACCAGCGCCATAACGCCGATGATAATTCCCAACATCGTCAGCAGCGCCCGCAGCTTATTTCCCGCCAGAGACTTCAATGCCATTTTCAGAGATTGCATTACAACTTCACCTCCGATACTCTTCCGTCCAGAATGTGAATGCTCCTGGACGCCTGCTTTGCCACGTCGTCGTCATGCGTGATCAGAACGATCGTATTTCCCTGCCGGTGTAGCTCATGAAAAATCGCCATGATTTCCTCACTGGTTTTGGAATCCAGGTTTCCCGTGGGCTCATCCGCAAGAATCAGCGAAGGTTTTGTCACAATTGCGCGAGCAATGGCCACACGCTGCTGCTGTCCGCCGGAAAGCTCCGTGGGCAAATGCTTTGCCCGTTTTTCCAGCTTCACCCGGGTCATGGCGTCCCTTACGCGTTCCATCCGTTCATTGTGCTTTACTCCCTGGTAAATCAGGGGAAGTTCCACATTTTCTTCCGCTGTCAATTTGGGAATAAGGTTAAAACTCTGAAACACAAATCAGATTTTTTCGTTACGGATATGTGCCAGCTCATTTTCCGTGTAATCCCCGATGGGAATTTTATCCAGCAGATAGGTCCCGGCGTCCGCAGTGTCCAGACAGCCGATGATATTCATCAGCGTCGACTTTCCGCTGCCGGAGGGACCGATGATGGAGACAAACTCGCCCTGGTCGATGTGCATGCTGGCGTGGTCTAAGGCACGGACTTCCTCATCGCCGACCAGATACATTTTTGATATATTATTCAAATCTATCATGATTCTGCCTTTCTTGTATCATATCAATTTCCGCCCGGCATGCCGCCCATATCGCCGCCTGCGCTGCCGCCGCCCATATCACCGCCGGACATACCGCCCTGCGAATCCATGCTATCCATATTCATTCCGCCCATATCCATGCTGAAATCAGAGCTTTCATCGGAGGATTCTGTGTAATACACTGTGTCGCCCTCGGAAAGTCCGTCCGTGATTTCCACATAAGAGCTGTTAGACAGGCCGGTGGTCACCTCAACCATACCGCTGAACTCACCGGTGCTCTCATCATACTCCGTATAGACATAGGCGGTAGAGCTGGTCTGATGCAGCGCGTCCACAGGAATCAGCAGCGCATCATCCACGCCCTCAATGGTGATAGTCACGGAGGCGGACATGCCGGAAAGCATTTCCTCCGTCTTTTCAATGGTAACCTCCGCGGAATAAGTCGTCACACCGGAGCTGCTGGTAGCGGAGGTGCTGATCGCAGTCACGGTTCCGGAATAGGAATCCTCACCGATGGAATCAATCGTCACAGCCGCCTCCTGTCCCTCAGAAACGGACAGGATATCTGACTCATCCACGCTGATCTCAATGATCATATTTTCGTCCAGGGAAATCTCCGCCACAGTTGTACTTCCCGATGAAGAGGCCGACCCGGAGGAGGAATCTGTGGAGCTGCCTGTGCTATCCGTCGCAGTGCTTGTGACTGCTGTGCTGCTGCTATCTGCAGCGGCAGTCGTCTGAGAGGCGGAAGTGCCCGACGCAGATGATGTGCCCGACGATCCGGAAGAGGTTTCACTCAGGCTTGAAATCGTGCCGGATGCGGTGGCACAGATACCTCCCTCTTTATAAATACGGATCAGCGTATTCAGCTCATCCTCCGCATCTTCCCGCTCTTTTAAAATCGTATCGTAATTCGCCGATGTCTCCGTATCGGTCAGCGTGATCAATGTCGTCCCGGAAGAGACGCTGGCGTTCTCTGAGACATTGACAGCGGACACAGTTCCCGCATAGCCGGTAATCGCCATCTGACTGTGGATATACAACTCCCCGCTGCCTACTTCTGCTCCGCCGGAAGTGCTTACGGTGACCGTATCGCCGTACTCCGGACCGTTATCTGTGATCAGGACTGTGGCAGTCCCGTCTGAGACGGATTCCACCGTTCCGCTGTACTCCGTGCCGTCGCTGTCGGTCACAGTGACCGAATCATTGGCAGTAAGACTGTCAGTCTCCACATCCACAGCCATATACCCATCCAGGGAAAGCAGCATCAGGGCACCGCTGTCGTACATCACGGTGGCAACATCATCCCCCGAGGATGCCGCTATGTACTTCACCCGACCGGACACACTGGCTGATATCGTACTGCTGACCTCATCTCCAGCCGCATCCTCCAGTTCCTCATCCAGGGCATCCAGCGTCTCCTGCGCATCGGACATCGCCGTGAGCAGAGAGGCATTTGTCACCGTGGCGATCAGATCGCCCTCACTGACCGTATCTCCTTCCTCCACATAAAAATCCACAATCTCCAGAGACGAAGGCACATCGATACTCTCTACATCCTCGTCGGAGAGCGTGCCCGACCCGGACACCGTAGTGTTGATACTGCCTGTAGTCACCTCTGCAGACTGCACTTCATCCTCAGAGGAGCTCACACTGTCCGCCACTTTGTTTCTCAATACAATAATTGCCGCGATCACCGCGACGAGAACCACCGCGATTACCATTACCAGCGTGATAATCAGGT
>JAJBTR010000346.1 GCA_020860745.1 Lachnospiraceae bacterium
GATATAGACTGCGGCCACGCATTTGATGACATCGCCCGGAATAAAGGGGGGGCAGTCCCGCGGTAAGCGCTGCCAGCAGAGCCATGGTGGTGAGTTCCTGGGTGGAAAATTTCTGTTTCAAACTTTGTACCTTCCTATTCTGTCAAGCCCATATTTGTTGATTTATCTGGCGTTGATTAAATTTTATTATCTTCTGTTCAGATAGCGTGTAATATATATTATTTTATGAAAGTCCCGGGGTGCTATCTGTCTGCGGCTTTCAGTATAATAGGGCACGAATGAAATATCAACCCAAAATTTGAGACTGAAGTTAACATTATGAGCAGAAGCGGTAGTGAAAGAACTCCCGGAAAACTTTGTCCGCGGCGGTTGAGTTTTCGGTTGTTTTAGGGTATATTGTATATGTTCGGTTTCAGGCATGTTCTTCTGGATGGAGCAGGGTATACCGCCGGAATAACGGTTTGTTTTTGCCCGGTCTGATTCTGAACCTGAGATTTTTATTTCATAGGAAAGACCTTGTTTTTTTAAAGTGCTAAAGTGTTGGCTTTCCTATGAAACAAAAACACTCCGTGAGGATGTACCCGCGGGGCAGACCCGCAGCTCGCGGATGGGAAATTTTGCGATGCAACCGCTCGCGCGCGAAGTGCCGCAGAGCGACACTTTATTTTGATAGTGTTTTGGAGGAGGAAGAAAGAAAATGGCCTGGTATGACGAAGCAGTTTTTTATCATATTTACCCGCTGGGGCTTTTGGGAGCGCCGAAGCAGAATCCTTATGGTTCCGTGGAGCATCGGATCCGTGCGCTGCATCCCTGGATTGATCATATAAAGGAGATTGGCTGCAACGCTATATACATCGGCCCGCTGTTTGAATCGGTGGGGCACGGATATGAGACGACGGATTACCGGAAGCTGGACAGCCGTCTCGGGGACAATGAGGATCTGAAAAGTTTTGTGTCAGCCTGCCATGCGAAGGGAATCCGGGTGATTTTTGACGGGGTCTTTAACCATACGGGCCGGGATTTTTTTGCGTTTCAGGATATCAGGCAGAACCGGGAGAATTCCCGTTACAGGGACTGGTACTGCAATGTAAATTTCTGGGGAAACAATGAGTATAACGACGGTTTCTCCTATGAAAACTGGGGCGGATACAACCTGTTGGTGAAGCTCAACCAGAAAAATCCGGAGGTGATCAACTACATTTGTGATGTGATTCACTTCTGGGTCAGCGAGTTTGACGTGGACGGAATCCGCCTGGACGCGGCGGACGTGCTGGATATGCAGTTTATGCAGGCGTTGCGGGGCGTGGCGAACGAGGTGAAGCCGGAGTTTTGGCTGATGGGCGAGGTGATCCACGGAGAATACAGCCGGTGGGCCAATGAGGGAACCCTTCATTCGGTGACCAATTATCATTTGCACAAGGCACTGTATTCCGGACATAACGATCACAATTATTTTGAGATCGCCCATACGGTGCGGCGGCTTTATGACATGGGCCGCAATTGTTCGGGCGGATTAAAGCTTTATAATTTTGTAGATAATCATGATGTGGAGCGCATATACACGAAGCTGAATAACAAGGCGCATTTTGCGCCGGTGCATGTCCTTCTGTATACATTGCCCGGCATACCGTCGCTCTACTATGGTTCCGAGTTTGGCATAGAGGGAAGAAAAGAGCGGTTTTCGGATGATTCCCTGCGGCCTGCGTTGCAGCTGGAGGATTTTAAGGACGCTGTGAAAAACAATCCCTGTACCGCGCTGGTTGCTGCCCTGGGGCAGGTCAGACAGCAGGCGAAAGCGCTTTCCTATGGAGATTATAAGGAATTGACGCTGACAAACCGCCAGTATGCGTTTTCCAGGTCGTATGAGGGACAGTCGGTGCTGGTTACGGTGAACAACGATGATCAGGCGGCGGGTTTCCGTCTTCCGGCCGGAGGTGAGCGGGTATACACCGGCGCGCTGACCGGGGAGAAAGTCTATGCACAGGATGGATGGATTTCTGTCTCCGTGCAGGGGAGCTCCGGGGAGATCTGGCTTCCGGGGGAGATGGAATGGAAAAGATCAGAGGATAAAGTGCTGAGCAAAACTGCGGCGAAGACGGAAGCACAGCCAGATGCAGCGGCAGAGGAAAAAATACGGAAGAATCCGGTGACTGAAACTGAGATGCCGAAGGGCGCAGAGAAAGAAGCGGATGTGCAGCTGAGTGCGGCGACAGAGAAAAATGCGCGGCAGGGCATGATGATGGAGGAGCAGGATCAGGCGGCTGCAGGTAAAAGAGTGCAGGAGGTCGCAGCTGAGGGAGTTACAGCCGGAAGAGATGTGCAAAAGACCACAGCCGGGAGAGATGAGCAGGAAGCCATAGCAGAGAGAAATGTGCATGAGACCGCAGCGGGGGATTCAGATGCTGTGACAGAGGAAAAAGCCCGGAAGGGTGAAGCATCAGGAGAAAAGATGCCGCAGGACAGTGACATTGCAGAGCAGGGCGCCGGAATGAAAGGCAAGGCGGCGGAAGCAATATCACAGGGCTCCGTGACAAAAGAAAAGGAAAACAGAGATGCCACTGATACCTGCCGGAAAGTCACGGTTCCTTCCAATAAGTCTTACGAGGAAATGACGGTGGAGGAGCTTCAGACCGCCGTCCTGGAAAAAATGGCGAAAAACGGACCGGTGACAGACGAGATGCGGAGGACCGTGGATGAGAATATCTGGCATGGTTCTCTGGTAAACTGGGTAAAAAGTTTTCGTTAAACAGAATAGAAAAGAGGGATAGTATGGATCGGAAACCGAACAAGGCGAGAAATATACTTAGCCTGATTGGGATTATTTTATTGCTGGTTCTTCTGGTTTTTATCTGTGTGAGGCAGACCAGAAGCAATATGCAGCTGTATGAAGAGTATATGGAGGAGACCAGCGCGGAGACGGAGTAGATATGAAGAGAGTATTTTTGATTGTGCTGGACAGTTTTGGCGTCGGTGAGATGCCGGACGCGGCGGAGTATGGCGATGCGGGGAGCAATACGCTGCGGACTGTGGCGCAAAACCCGTACTTTGCTGTGCCGCATATGGCGCGGCTGGGTCTGTTTCACCTGGATGGTGTTGCAGGGGAGCCCTGGTGTCGGAATCTGAGTGGCGCGGCGTGTGGATCAAGCCGGGAGAACCTATCCGTGTTCGGGGAAACAACCGGACAGGAAAATTCTGCGGAAACGAGGACGAATGATTACAACCGGGCTGAAATGTCAGAATTACAGAGCGGACCGGAGCCGCCCATCGGCTCGTTTGCCCGAATGACGGAGCGTTCCGCCGGAAAGGATACGACTACGGGACACTGGGAAATTGCTGGACTGGTTTCGGAAAAGCCGATGCCGGTGTTTCCGCATGGATTTCCGCCGGAAGTGATCGCGCAGTTTGAGAAGCTTACCGGGAGACATGCGCTTTGCAATCTTCCCTGCTCCGGGACAAAAGTGATCGAGGACTATGGCCGGGAGCATCTGGCGACCGGCGACCTTATCGTCTATACCTCCGCGGATTCGGTATTCCAGATCGCGGCGCACGAGGATATAGTGCCGGTGGAGCAGCTGTACCGCTACTGTGAGATGGCGCGGGAGATGCTGGTGGGAGAGTACGGTGTGGGGCGTGTGATCGCGCGGCCGTTTATCGGTGAGCCGGGCAGTTTTACGCGGACCAGCCGCCGCCATGATTATTCCCTGCTTCCGCCGGAAGATACCATGCTGGATCAGTTAAAAGAGGCCGGACTGGATGTGATCGGCGTCGGAAAAATCAACGATATTTTTGCCGGAAAGGGAATCACGGAGTTTGTACGTACCTCCGGCAACGCGGAGGGGATTGACCGGACGCTGGAATATATGGACCGGGATTTTGAGGGGCTCTGTTTTGTCAACCTGGTTGATTTTGATATGCTCTATGGCCATCGCAATGATGCGGAGGGATATGCAAAGGCCCTGACTTACTTTGACGAACGCCTGCCGGAAATACTGGGGAAAATGCGGGATGAGGATATCCTTATGATCACCGCGGATCACGGATGCGACCCGGGGACGCCTTCCACAGACCACAGCAGGGAGTATACGCCGTTTCTGCTGTATGGGAAACCGGTTCCGGCTGGGAAAAACTTTGGCACGCGGCCGTCGTTCGCGGATATCGGGGCGACAGTGCTGCGGTATTTCGGCGTGCCGTCGCGGATTGCAGGGGAGCCGCTGCCATTATTGTAATGTCAGCTGTTTTCGGATTTTGTATTGAGGACATGGAGCGGGTGGAAAATGTAAAAATGACAGGAAAAAATAAGAATAGAAAAGTGTAAGAAAAATGAAGCCGGATAATGATCAGGAGGATATAGATTGACAGAGTTACGAAAAGAGATAGAGAAAAGAAGGACATTTGCGATTATTTCCCACCCGGATGCGGGAAAGACGACTTTGACGGAGAAGTTTCTGCTCTACGGCGGTCAGATTAACCTGGCCGGTTCCGTAAAAGGCAAGGCGACGGCCCGCCACGCGGTTTCCGACTGGATGGAGATTGAGAAGCAGAGAGGTATTTCGGTGACCTCGTCCGTGCTGCAGTTTGAGTACGGCGGATACTGTATCAATATTTTGGACACACCGGGACATCAGGATTTCTAGGAGGACACCTCCCGGACGCTGATGGCGGCGGAGTCTGCGGTGATTGTGATCGACGGTTCCAAGGGCGTGGAGGCGCAGACGCGGAAGCTGTTTAAGGTCTGCGTCATGCGGCATATTCCGATTTTTACTTTTATCAACAAGATGGACCGGGACGCCAACGATCCATTTTATCTGGCGGATGAGATTGAGAAAGAGCTGGGCATCGCTGTCTGCCCGGTTAACTGGCCGATCGGATCCGGGAAGGGTTTTAAGGGCGTCTATGACCGGAATACCCGGAAAGTCATGACCTTTTCCGATACCCTGAAGGGGACGAAAGAGGGTGAGGAGCGGGAGTATGCCCTGGATTCGCCGGAACTGACCGCAGAGATCGGTGAGGAGGCCAGGCAGCAGCTATTGGACGATATTGAGCTGCTGGACGGCGCCAGCGCGGAGTTTGACCAGGAGCTGGTGTCAAAGGGAGAGCTTTCTCCCATGTTTTTTGGCTCCGCCCTGACGAATTTTGGTGTGGAAACCTTTCTGCAGCATTTTCTGCAGATGACGACCTCACCGCTGCCGAGAATGTCAGATCAGGGCGAGGTCAGTCCGTTTTCGGAGGATTTCAGCGCTTTCGTCTTTAAAATTCAGGCTAATATGAATAAGAATCACCGGGACAGGGTTGCGTTCATGCGGATCTGTTCCGGAAAGTTTGACGCGGGCATGGAGGTTTTTCATATCCAGGGGAATAAAAAGCTCCGCCTTTCCCAGCCGCAGCAGCTGATGGCGCAGGAGCGGAAGATGATTGAGGAGGCATACGCCGGCGATATTATCGGAGTCTTTGACCCGGGAATTTTCTCCATCGGGGACACGCTGACCACAGCGAAGGACAGGTTTGCCTTTGAGGGAATTCCGACCTTTGCGCCAGAGCATTTCGCGCGCGTGACCCAGATGGATACGATGAAGCGGAAACAGTTTGTCAAGGGTATCACCCAGATCGCGCAGGAGGGAGCGATCCAGATTTTCCAGGAGTACAAGACCGGTATGGAGGAAATCATCGTCGGCGTGGTCGGCGTCCTGCAGTTTGACGTGCTGAAGTTCCGCCTGGAGAATGAGTATAACGTGGAGATTCGCATGGAGAATCTGCCCTACGAGCATATCCGCTGGATTGAGAATAAGGAGGTCGATCTCGACCGCATCAGCGGCACCTCGGATATGAAGAAAATCCGCGATCTGAAGGGCAATCCGCTGCTGTTGTTCGTCAATTCCTGGAGCGTGGGGATGACGCTGGAGCGTAATGAGGGGCTGGTTTTAGCGGAGTTTGGGAGGAACTAATGGTTTTTGCTCCGTAAAACCAGATATAATTCCGGTTTTTATCATTTGGTAAAAGCCTGCAAAATTTTAGTTTCTTCACTTCGTAAAAGCCTGCATAATTTTGTCATTTTGTAAAAAAAGGTACTGTTTCAGCTTTTATCACGCTGTAAAAAATCAGACATAATTTTAAATAGTTTGAGGACGGGGGTTCCCCGTCCTCTTTGAAATGTATGTCGGAATTCTTATTACTCTCCGTCGCCCATCAGCCGGAATGCATATTCCGCGGAACCCTCCAGCTGAGTCATGGCCGTGCGGATTTCCGATGCCTGTTCCGGCGTCATGCTGTCCGCTTTGACGCGGCGCATGGTTTTCTGCAGATTTGTGATATCGGAGCGTATGGTTGACTTTGTCGACTTGTCAAGCTGCTTTCTGGTCTTTGTCAGCGCATTTTCCGCCTTACGGATCAGTTGCTGCGCGTCGCTGTATAAGTCGAAATGCTCTTTGCGCTCGCTGTCCGAGGCGGCGTACTCAGCAGCGTCCGCCATGGCGCGTTCCACCTCATCGTCCGACATGCTGGTGCCGGTGGTGATGGTGATGCTCTGTTCCTTGCCGGTTCCCAGATCCTTTGCAGATACGTGGACGATGCCGTTGGCGTCAATGTCAAAGGTTACTTCAATCTGCGGCACGCCCGCCATGGCGCGTCGGATGCCCTTGAGGGTGAATTTGCCGAGGAGCTTGTTGTCTCTTGCAAACTGCCGCTCGCCCTGGAGTACTTTTATGACTACGGATGACTGGTAGTTCTGTGCTGTGGTGAAGACCTGGCTGTACCGGGTCGGAATTGTGGTGTTGCGCTGGATCAGAGGCGTGGAGACGCCTCCCACTGTCTCAATGGAGAGGGTCAGTGGTGTGACATCCATAAGCAGGATCTCATTTAAGTTGCTGTCTCCGGTCAACTTGCCGCCCTGGATCGCCGCGCCGAGAGCGACGCATTCGTCCGGATTCAGATTGTGGCTGGGTTCCTGCCCCAGCAGCTGGCGTACCTTTGCCTGCACGGCAGGAATCCGGGTGGAGCCGCCCACCAGGAGAACCTTTCCGAGCTGGGAAGCGCTGATGCCCGCGTCGGACAGCGCAGACTGTACCGGACCAGCCGTGCTCTCGGTCAGGTCATGGGTCAGTTCCTCAAATTTTGCGCGGGTCAGACGGAGATCCATGTGTACAGGACCGGAGCGCCCTACGGAGATGTAGGGCAGGTTGATCTCGACTTCTGTGGTGGAAGAAAGGGCGATTTTTGCTTTTTCCGCTTCCTCAACTACGCGCTTCATGGCAACCGGATCTTTGTCCAGGCGGGTCCCCTCCTGTTTCTGGAATTCACGGACCAGGTAGTCCGTCACGCGCTTGCCATAATCGTCGCCGCCCAGCCGGTTGTTGCCTGCGGTGGCGAGAACCTCGATCATGCCCTCGCTGATTTCAATCACAGAGACATCGAACGTGCCTCCGCCCAGGTCGTAGACCAGAATCTTCTGAGGCTGCGCGTTGTCCAGACCGTAAGCCAGCGCCGCGGCCGTGGGCTCATTGATGATACGGTCCACTTTCAGACCGGCGATGCGCCCGGCATCCTTGGTGGCTTTCCGCTGTGCATCGTCAAAATACGCCGGAACGGTGATCACCGCTTCGGTTACCGGTGCGCCCAGGTAGTCCTCAGCATCCTTTTTCAGCTTCTGGAGAAGCATGGCGGAAATCTCCTGCGGCGTATATTTTTTACGGTCGATTGAGACGGTATAGTTTTTTCCCATCTCTCTCTTAATAGAAGAAATTGTGCGATCCGGGTTGGTGACTGCCTGCCGCTTGGCGGTGTCTCCGATGAGACGCTCCCCGTTTTTCGTGAAAGCCACGATGGACGGGGTGGTGCGGCTGCCCTCCGCGTTCGTGATGACTACGGGCTTACCGCCCTCCATGACGGCGACACAGCTGTTAGTTGTTCCCAGATCAATTCCGATGATTTTTCCCATGAGTAATTCCTTTCTGTCACTGGTATGAAACGATTTATAAGCAGTAAGCCATAAAAATTATAGTTTATGGCGTTGTCATCGCTGTAATTGACAGGCGATAAAGCCGACTGTCCACACAATAATCAGACAGCGATCTGAAAACTGCATGGATAAACTGTATTATGTATAATTTAAATATGATAGCACAAATATTTAAAAATACTATATCTCAAATCTAAAATTTTTCTAATGATGCAGATGGTTCTGGGTATTTTTGTTTAATATCTGGTTTGACGATTTATGTATTTCATTGATAGTCTATGATAGTCTGTTATGGATTCCGGCCATTCAGGTTTTTTGTTTTTCATGTTTTGGAATTTGGGTTGAAATACAAGATGACTCAGATAAAATCTGTTT
>JAJBTR010000407.1 GCA_020860745.1 Lachnospiraceae bacterium
CGAGTTTTGAATTAAAGAACAGTAATTGTTCAAGACTTCGCGGGCACGTTATTCGTTGGCGAACTCCAGACAATCCTCGTTTAAAAATAAGGTAATCTCTGTGCCGACCGTGTCCTTCTCGCCGTCGCTCATCTCAAACTCTGTGCCGCCGTCGCAGGCCCAGTGTACCGGCGCCGCTCCGTCCTGATAGGAGAGGGTATCAATGTGCACCTCATCCGCCACCATGAATGCAGAATAAAAACCGAGGCCAAAGTGTCCGATGATCTGGTCGTCACTGGATTTATCCTTGTATTTCTCGAGGAAATCCGTGGCGCCGGAAAAAGCAATCTGGTTGATATACTCATCTACCTCGTCAGCGGTCATGCCGAGACCGTTGTCGATGACCTTGAGTGTTTTTTCCGTGGGGTTCACACGAACTTCTACTTTCGGCTCGTAATCATCCGGGAGGGTGTACTCACCCATCATATCCAGTTTTTTCAGCTTTGTGATCGCGTCGCAGCCGGTGGAGATCAGCTCACGGTAGAAGATATCATGGTCGGAATAGAGCCATTTCTTGATGATTGGAAAAATGTTCTCGCTGTTAATGGAAAGACTTCCCTGTTTGTTTGCCATAGTTATCACTCCTCGTTCAAATGAATAATTTTAAGCTATGGACTACTATAATACCGCAAAACGGAAAAGTCAATAGAAAATTAGCACTCTTTTTAAAAGAGTGCTAACAAAAAACTGATAAATCATTTCTGTTGACAAAATTCATTCCTCCGATAAAATAGAAAGCAGAATCGCTCGCGCGAAGTACCCATAGGGCAGACCTGTCGCAGGCGACACTATTTTAGATGGCAGAAAGGGAAGTAATTATGGAAAGCAGAGTCGCTGTCATGAGTATTATAGTGGAAAATATGGATGTGGTGGAGCAGATCAACATGATTCTGCATGAAAATGGCCAGTATATTATCGGGCGGATGGGTCTTCCGTACCGGGAGCGGCAGATCAATATCATATGCATCGCGCTGGATGCGCCGCAGAACGCAATCTCAGCGCTTTCCGGGAAAATCGGGGCGCTGCCGGGGGTCAGTGTCAAGACGGCATATTCGAGTAAGATATATGATGGTACCAGTGTCAAAAATAAGTGAGATATAAGTGAGATATAAGTGAGATAAGAAATCTGTGATTTCTATAATCGAACTTATACAACGTAAGAAATCTGTGATTTCTATAATCGAACTTATGCAAAGCTGTGCGTAAGCACGGAGCAACCCGTAGGTATCATCAACTGTAAAGGTTTTTGATCTTAACATCATGATGATGGAGTACTTGCGGAAAGGAGATTTTCATGCAGTACCGCAGAGGAAAAGATGGGGAAGCAATTTCCATTCTCGCCTACGGTTGTATGCGTTTTACAAAATCAAACGGAAAAATCGATATGGCAAAAGCGGAACGTGAGATCATGGAAGCGGTATCGCTTGGCGTCAATTATTTCGACACAGCCTATATTTACCAGGGAAGCGAGGCGGCGATCGGAGAGATTTTCGAGCGCAATCATTGCCGGGAACAGATTTTCATTGCGGATAAGCTGCCTCATTACATGATTAAGTCGAAAGAGGGACTGGAAAAGACTTTTAAAGAGCAGTTAAAAAGGCTTCGCACGGATTATATTGATTATTATCTGATGCATGTCCTCTGCGATGTGGCGACCTGGGAACGTTTAAAAAAGCTCGGCATTGAGGACTGGATTCAGGAGAAAAAAGAGTCCGGGCAGATTCGGCATATCGGCTTTTCCTACCATGGAAATGCCAATATGTTCTGCCGCCTGGCGGACGCGTACGACTGGGATTTCTGCATGATCCAGTATAATTATCTGGATGAGTTTTCCCAGGCCGGGAAGACGGGACTGCATCACGCCGCCCAAAAGGGACTGCCGGTGATGATCATGGAGCCTTTGCGGGGCGGGAGACTGGTGAATCTGCTTCCGGATACGGCAAAGCGGCTGGTCGCGGAGCATCCCCGGGGATATTCTGTGGCGGAGTGGTCGTTCCGCTGGTTGTGGAATCAGCCGGAGGTGACGGCAGTTCTGTCCGGCATGAATTCGCTTGATATGCTGCGGGAAAATGCGGCTATCGCCTCGGATGCCGGGGCGGACGTTTTTACGGCAGATGACTTTTCTCTGATCGACCGGCTGAAAGAGGAGATTAACCACAGCATGAAAGTGGGCTGCACCGGCTGCGGTTACTGTATGCCCTGCCCGAAAGGCGTGGACATTCCGGGGACCTTCAGCGCCTGGAATATGTATTATTCCCAGGATAAAAAGGCGGCGCGCAGCAGTTATATGCAGTGTACGATTTACCGCCATGATACCGCCAGCGCTTCCCAATGTGTTGGCTGCGGGAAATGTGAACAGCACTGCCCGCAGGAGATTGCCATACGGGAAGAATTGAAAGCTGCAGCGGCGGATCTGGAGACGGTGATTTACAAGGCGGCGAAAGTGGGGATTCGCCTGCTGCACTTGTGGTGAAATCCGATGTGGGTTTTTCCATTGGAAAGCAATACACCGGCGAAGATAAATGGCTGTGTTTGCATAATATCGTCAGCGGGGGAACAGGCTGTACGGAGAAAATAAAACAACGCACTCTTGTGTTGTTTTGATAACCGGAAGCTGATTGTTGCTGACAGGTAAGAGGAACTGAGTTATGGAATACAAAAGAAATTATCAATTTGACAATATGAAAGCTTTGCTGATTTTTCTGGTTGTCCTGGGACATGTCTTCCGGAACCTGGGCGCCAACGGCGATAATTATGTCGTGTACAAGATTATCTTCAGCTTTCACATGCCGGCGTTTCTCTTTATCTCCGGTTATTTTATGAAGTATAATCCGAAAAAATTGTTTGCGAGATTGTTTCCGCTGTATCTGCTGTTCCAGGTGATTCAGACCGTGGAACGCATGGCAATCACCTGTCTGCAGGGAGGAAGCTTGCAGGATGTAAGGATTGATCTCTTTACGCCCCGCTGGACGCTGTGGTATCTGGTCGTGCTGATGGCCTATCAGCTTCTGATTCCGCTGATTGACACGGAGAACAGGAAACATCAGCTGGGATTTCTGATTTTGTCTGTCTGTCTCGGCCTTACAATCGGGATTACGGACGACACAGACAACTTTCTCGCCATGTCCCGGGCGTTTTCTTTCCTGCCCTTTTTTCTCCTGGGCTTTTATGAACGGAAGAATCATTTTATGCTTACCTACGGAAAAGAACGTTTTCCCAGAGCATCCAAAACAGGGGCTGCGGTTATGGCAGCGTTTTTGATTTTTTCCTTCTGGCTGCATAACCGACGGATCGATCCGAAAGATTTTTTCGGTTCGGAGGACTATGCGGATGTCAGCGCATTTTTGTGGAGATTGCTGGGATGGGTATTTGCTTTCCTCTGGATTATGATTCTGCTGATCTGGGTGCCGGAAAAGCGAATCCCGGTGGTAGAGACAATCGGGAGCAATACCATGTCGGTCTATCTCGTGCATGGGGGAATTCTTATTCTGCTGGAGGCGAGTCCGCTGACAGGGTTGATTCAGCACAGTATCGTTGGCCTGACGCTGCTGTCTGTCAGTCTGACGCTGCTGTTGTCATGGAATGGATTTGAACGGATGCTTGGAAAAGTCCGTATTCATACGCAGTCCGGGAAAGTGCCGTATAAGCCTGGGAATCCCGATGTGCCAGGCCGCGGGTAACTCAGGCATCCGGAAAAGTATCGATTATGTGTCTGATTATAGCGTGAGAAGTACCCGCAGGGCAAATTAGTCGAAAAAGGCGTTTTATTTAGATTATATAGAAATTTTGAAATGATGAATATGGCAGAAAAAATGTGAGATTTTTCTTTTTTAAAAGTAAATCTCACATTTTTTTGAAACCAATAATGCTATATGAAGTCGTACGGTTTTTATGCTGTCTTATAATGAAAGTGACATTCACTACAGTTACGCTTCCCGCAGATTCTTCTGCGCGGTGGAGAGCATCAGCTTAATCCGGTTCAGCTGGTTTACTTCGCTGGCGCCGGGGTCAAAGTCGATGGCCACCACATTGGACTTCGGGTACTGGTGCCGTAGCTCCTTGATGACGCCCTTACCCACAATATGGTTTGGCAGGCAGGCAAACGGCTGGCAGCAGACGATGTTGTTGACGCCGGAGTGGATGAGCTCTACCATCTCGCCGGTGAGGAACCATCCCTCGCCGGTCTGGTTGCCGAGGGATACGATATCCTTGGCATTTTCCGCTGTCTCATAGATGCTGGCAGGCGGGTTAAAGTGTTTGCTCTTTGCCAGGGCTTTGGAAGCGGGTTTTCGCAAAACTTCTACGCCCCAGATTCCAAGCTTTGCCTTTCTCCAGCTCGATTTTTTGAATCCCAGATTGTCCACCTTAAACTTCGTATTGTAGAAGCAGTAGAGGAAGAAATCGATGAGATCCGGTACGACCGGCTCCGCTCCCTCGGATTCTAAAAGCTCTGCCAGGTGGTTGTTGGCAAGAGGCATGAACTTAACCAGAATCTCGCCCACAATGCCGACTTTCGGTTTCACAATATCACGGCGCGGAATCGCATCGAAATCCGCCACCATCTCACGGCAGTATTTACAGTATTTCCGGTGGCTGATTGCCCGGTCTTTGGCGACGTATTCGGTGATTTTTTTCACCCATTTCCGGTGTAGGCGATCGGTGGCGCCGGGTTCCGCCTCGTAGGGGCGGGTGGCGTAGATGCACTTCATCAGGATATCGCCGAACACGAGGCAGTATACGCCCCGCTGTGCCAGGGAGAAGTTGATCTTGAATCCCGGGTTGCTTTCTAAGGAGCTCAGGTTCAGCGAGATGACCGGAATCTGCGGGTAGCCCGCTTTCTCCAGCGCGCGGCGGATAAAGCCGACGTAGTTGGAAGCGCGGCAGCCGCCGCCGGTCTGGGTCATAATAAGCGCCAGACGGTTGACGTCGTATTTCCCTGATGTCACCGCATCCATGACCATTCCCACGGAGATCAGGGACGGGTAGCAGGCGTCGTTGTTGACATATTTCAGTCCGGTATTTACCGCGTTGCGGTTGTCATTTTCCAATACGACCAGATTATATCCGGAAGCCCGGAAGGCTGGTTCCAGAAGCTCAAAGTGGATGGGCGACATCTGCGGCGCCAGAATCGTATAGTTTTTGCGCATTTCTTCGGTAAAGGCCACACGGTCATAGCTGGACGGTACCACCTTTCGTTCCGTGGGATGCTTCTCTCTGGTGCGGATGGCCGCGATGAGAGAGCGGATCCGGATGCGGGCGGCTCCCAGGTTGTTGACCTCATCGATCTTCAAACAGGTGTAGATTTTGCCTGAATGGGTCAGAATATCGCTGACCTGATCTGTGGTGATAGCGTCCAGGCCGCAGCCGAAAGAGTTCAGCTGGATCAGATCAAGGTCGTCGCGGGTCTTCACAAACTGCGCTGCCGCATACAGGCGGGAGTGGTACATCCACTGGTCGAGGACGATCAGCGGGCGTTCCACCGGCTGCAGGTGGGAGACGGAATCCTCCGTCAGAACTGCAAAACCGTAGGAGGTGATCAGCTCCGGGATGCCGTGATGGATCTCCGGGTCAACATGGTACGGACGACCGGCAAGGACAATGCCCCGGCGGTGGTTATCCTCCATCCATTTTAAGGTTTCTTCGCCTTTTCGTTTCATGTCGTCGCGGGCGGCAGCCAGTTCCACCCAGGCTTTGTGGATGGCAGGTTTGCTCTCCGTGTCGGAAATGTCAAATTCTTCTTTTAAAACCTCTGTCAGACGATCCGTCAGAATCTGCTCGTCGGTGAGCGCCAGGAAAGGATTGACCAGGCGTACTTTTCCTGAATTGATATCGTCCACATTGTTCTTGATATTCTCCGCGTAGGAGGTCACAATGGGGCAGTTGTAATTGTTGCCGGCATCCTTAAACTCGTTGCGCTCATAGGGGATGCAGGGGTAGAAAATTGTCTGCACGCCCTCCTTGATCAGCCAGGTAATGTGTCCGTGCGCCAGCTTGGCAGGATAGCACTCCGACTCGCTGGGGATGGACTCGATGCCCAGTTCATAAATTTTCCGCGTGGATTCCGGGGAGGTCACCAGATGGAATTTCAATTCCTTAAACAGGGTTGCCCAGAACGGATAATCTTCGTAAACATTCAGAACGCGCGGAATGCCCAGCGTTCCGCGTGACGCCTCAGCTTCGGGCAGCGGTTCATAATCGAAGTATCGGTGTAGTTTGTACTCAAAAAGATTCGGAATCTGTTCTTTGTTTTTCTCTTTTCCGAGCGCACGTTCACAGCGGTTGCCGGTGATGTACTGGCGGCCGCCGGAAAAGCGGTTGATGGTCAGCAGGCAGTTGTTGGTGCATCTGCCGCATCGCGCCAGTTTCGTTGAAAACTCCAGATTATTGATCTCCTCGATGGAGAGCATGGAGGAGGGTTTGCCCTCGTAGCGTTCCCGGGCGATCAGAGCTGCGCCGAATGCGCCCATGATGCCGGCGATGTCCGGGCGGATCGCTTCCCGGCCGGAGATGGACTCGAAGCTGCGGAGGACAGCGTCATTGTAGAAGGTACCGCCCTGCACGACGATGTGCTTGCCGAGCTGATCCGGATCGGAGAGCTTGATGACCTTAAATAAAGCATTTTTTATCACGGAGTAAGCCAGACCGGAGGAGATGTCGGCGACGGTTGCGCCCTCCTTCTGCGCCTGCTTTACCTTGGAATTCATAAATACGGTACAGCGTGTGCCCAGATCGATGGGGTGCTGCACAAACAGCGCCTCTTTTGCAAAATCCTCCACGGAATAATTCAGGGACTTGGCAAAGGTCTCGATAAAGGAACCGCAGCCGGAGGAGCAGGCCTCGTTTAACTGCACGCTGTCCACGGTGTTGTCCTTGATGCGGATGCACTTCATGTCCTGTCCGCCGATGTCGAGAATACAGTCTACCTCCGGGTCAAAGAAAGCGGCCGCGGTGTAGTGCGCGATGGTCTCCACCTCACCCTCGTCCAGCATCAGGGCGGCTTTTACCAGAGCTTCCCCGTAGCCGGTGGAGCAGGAAGAGACAATATGCGTATCTTCGGGAAGCAGGCTGTAAACTTCTTTCAAAGATAAAATGGAAGTCGCCAGCGGGCTGCCGTTGTTGCTGCTGTAAAAAGAGTAGAGCAGGGAGCCGTCCTCGCCCACCAGCGCCACTTTTGTGGTGGTGGAGCCGGCGTCGATGCCGAGATAGCAGTTGCCCCTGTAGGTTGACAGGTCGCCCTTCTGTACGGAAGCCTGGCTGTGGCGCGCGGTGAACGCGTCATAGTCCGCCCGGTCTTTGAATAGGGGATCCATTCGCTCTACTTCAAATTCCATGTGGAGTTCGCCGGATAGTTTTTTCCTAAGATCCTCCATGGTGATCTGATTTTCTTCTTTATAATTCATGGCGGAGCCGATGGCTGCAAACAAATGCGAATTCTCCGGCACAATGGTGTGATCCTCATCCAGCTTTAAAGTGCGGATAAAGGCAACTTTTAACTCGGATAAAAAGTGCAGCGGACCGCCGAGGAACGCTACATGGCCGCGGATCGGCTTGCCGCAGGCCAGACCGCTGATGGTCTGGTTGACCACAGCCTGGAAAATCGAGGCCGACAGATCCTCCCGGGTCGCGCCCTCGTTGATCAGCGGCTGGATGTCGGACTTGGCAAACACGCCGCAGCGGGCCGCGATGGGATACAGCGCCTTATAATTTTTTGCATACTCATTTAATCCGCTGGCATCCGTCTGGATCAGGGAGGCCATCTGGTCGATGAAGGAACCGGTGCCGCCGGCGCAGATGCCGTTCATGCGCTGCTCCACATTGCCGCCCTCAAAGTAAATAATTTTGGCGTCCTCGCCGCCCAGCTCAATGGCCACGTCCGTCTGCGGCGCGTAGTGCTGCAGCGCGGTGGAGACGGAGATGACCTCCTGTACAAAAGGTACCTCCAGATGTTTGGCCAGAGTCAGGCCGCCGGAACCCGTGATCATCGGGCAAAGCGTGATCTGTCCGAGCTTGTCATATGCCTTGTCGAGCAGGTCGGACAAGGTCTCCCGTATGTTCACA
Source organism: Lachnospiraceae bacterium (assembly GCA_020860745.1). Lineage (GTDB taxonomy): Bacteria > Bacillota > Clostridia > Lachnospirales > Lachnospiraceae > Eubacterium_I. The sequence continues at coordinate 8,098 of JAJBTR010000407.1, forward strand.
AAATGCCTTTCGTAATCGGAAAACAGAATATTGTCCTCCTGGTCCAGGATGGCGATTTTTACGGTTGTGGAGCCGATGTCGATACCTAGTTTATGTAAATTCTGGTTTGTCATATTGTTTCTCACCTGTAACTATTTCTTCTAATTTATGCGCTTTTTGCAAGCACGCCTATTATACGACAGGAAAAATGAAAAGACAAGCCATTTTATAG
>JAJBTR010000224.1 GCA_020860745.1 Lachnospiraceae bacterium
GGGTACATGTTAGAAGAAGTACCCGTAATAATCCTCGATAGCTCAATGGTAGAGCCCGCGGCTGTTAACCGCGTTGTTGCAGGTTCGAGTCCCGCTCGGGGAGTGAAAGACCATGTGAATGTTACGTTCATATGGTCTTTTTTTGTGCGCCTGGCGGCGCAAGTTTCTGAATTAACTTATAAAACAAAAATATTTCTAATAATACGTCCGAAACAGGGCAAAAAAGTCTGTCATTTTATCACAAAAACAGGTATAATCATTAATGATATTGCATTATTTTAATGATGCAAAGAAAGAAGTGATTTTGTCAATATTGTAGCCGATTACCGCAGGTGACCTTGCGCAAAAGTATACGCAGGGCAGACCTGTCATAATCGACACTTTATTTTAAATAATTTAACTTCAGGAGGAGAAAATACTATGGTTGACGTGAAAGCAGCACCTTTTCATCTGACGGAGGAAAAGGAACAGTGGGTAAAGGATACTCTGGCGTCCATGGATATGGAGGAGAAGGTCGGACAGATGTTCTGCCCGATCGGAGGCAATATTGAGGAGGGGTTTTTAAAAGAATTTCTGGATGAATTTCATCCGGGAGCGATGCTCTACCGCCCGATGTCAGCAAAGGAGGTGCGCAGCACACACAAGTTTTTGCAGGAGAATTCCCGGATTCCGCTGCTTTTCGGAGCGAACCTGGAGTCCGGCGGCAACGGTATCTGTGCGGACGGTACCTATTTTTCCCGTCCGATGGGCGTTGCGGCAACAGATAATCCGGTTCATGCATACCGGCTGGGGGCAATCTCCGGTAAGGAAGCACACGCCGTGGGCTGTAACTGGGCATTTGCACCGATCTGTGATCTGGATATGAATTATCGAAATCCGATTATGAACGTGAGAACGTTTGGCAGCTGTCAGGAACGGGTGACTTCTTTTGTAAAAGAGCAGTTAAAAGGCTTAGCGGAGTACGGTGTAGCGGCAGCGGTGAAGCATTTTCCGGGGGACGGCGTGGATGAGAGAGATCAGCATCTGGTCAGCACAGTGAACAGCCTTTCCGTAGAAGAATGGGATGCTACTTACGGCGCAGTCTGGCAGGAGGTTGTCAATGCAGATACTCTTTCTGTTATGGTAGGACATATCATGCAGCCGGCGTATAGTAAATTTTTCAATCCCGATCTGAAGGATGAGGATATTCTGCCGGCTACCCTTTCGAAAGAATTGTTGCAGGGATTGCTGCGCGGCAAGCTGGGATTCAACGGCATGATTGTCACGGATGCGACGCCGATGATCGGATTTAATACATTTATGCCGAGACAGGAAGCGGTTCCGGATTCGATTGCGGCGGGATGTGACATGATCCTCTTTAATAAGGATATCCGTGAAGATTACCAGGCCGTGCGGGATGCAATCACGGACGGGCGTCTCACCATGGAGCGCGTGGATGAGGCAGTTACCCGCATTCTGGCGATGAAAGCCGCGATGGATTTGCCGGAAATGCAGAAAGCGGGTACGCTTGTAGGAGGAGAAGAGGAACTGGCCTGCGTTTCCTGTGCAGAGCATATGGAGTGGGCGAAGGAATGTGCGGATGATTGTGTGACACTGGTGAAAGACACCCAGAATCTGCTTCCGATTTCCCCGGAAAAATATAAAAAGATTCGTCTGTACCTGTTGGAAGACCGTATCGGCGGCGGCTTTAAGGATGGCGAAAGCGCCACGGATAAGATTAAGGAAAAGCTGGAGAAGGAGGGGTTCGAGGTGTCCCTTTATGATTATTCGAAGCCTGATTTTTACGAGATGTTTGAGGGCGGCGTGGCTGATATCAAGAGCAAATTTGATCTGACTATTTATGTGGCTTGCATTGATACGGCCAGCAATCAGTCTGTGCGCAGGATTGACTGGGTGCACCTGATGGCTGCGGACGCTCCGTGGTTTATCAATGAGGTACCGGTGATGTTTGTATCCATTGCAAACCCATATCACCTGGTAGATGTGCCCATGGTAAAGACCTTTATCAATGCTTATACTCCTACAGAGACAGTGATCGATCAGGTGATCGATAAAGTTATGGGAAGATCGGAGTTTAAGGGTGTGAATCCGGTAGATCCGTTCTGCGGAATCTGGGGAGCAGAATTCTAAGGAACCGAGTATGATATGGAGAAAAAGACAAGCAATATAAAAAGTATTTTTGAACAGATTCTTAGAGGGGGCAAGTGCTTTTGCCCCGGAACATCATATGTATGAAACATTTGTCATTTAAATCTATAGAATGAAAGTGATGAGTTACGATTATTAAAAAAGGAGGAAAACTATGGAACCGTCATTAGAGCAGATTTTCGGAAGTTATGTAGCCTGGCAGGCAAAAGAAGACACATGGTTTATCAATTTTATGAACGGCAGTGAAAATATGTATTTGCTGGAAGGGGAGGAGAAAGCTCTCCTGATCGACACCGGATACGCAGTGGGAAATCTGCGTGCGTTTGTGGAAAAGCTGACCGACAAGCCGATTCTTGTGGTGAATACACACTATCATCCGGATCATGCGGCCGGCAACGGCGAGTTTGAGGAAGTGATGATGCACTGGAATTATAAGGTAGACGAGCCGTCTGTGACTGCTCCGGGAAGCGGTCCGTTTCCGATTGAGTCGCTTCCGCATCCGGATTACAAAAAAATCCTCTTAAAAGATGGAGATGTCATTGAACTGGGAGAGAGAACGATTGAGGTTCTCGAAGCGCTTCCGGCCCATTGCAACAGTTCTCTGTTTTTCCTGGATCGGAAAGAGCGGATGGTATTCTGCGGCGATGATTTTGAGGCGGCGCAGGTCATGATGTATGACAATTCGAACAACCCGGACGCGCCTTACGAGGTGAATGAGAGACTGCAGAATCTGCGTGCGAACGCGGCGCGCTTAAAAGACCTGTCGGATCAGTACGATTGGCTTCTGCCGAATCACAATGGTTATCCCATCGCCAAAAGTTATCTGGATGACTTCATCGGCCTGGTGGATGCTGTATATGCCGGTACGGCTGTTGTTGAGGATAAACTGAATCATCCGTTTGTGGAGATGGATCCGAAGGCGCCGTTCCTCTGCCGTGTAAGGTTTGGTAAGACAAGCATATTTATCCGGAAAGATGAGCTGATGAAAGCATATGGAAAGGGAAAATGAAGTGAAGATTACAGGGTTAAAAACGAATCATCTGACAAATCCGCTTGGGTTTGACATCCGGATTCCCACGGTTTCTTTCCGCGTGGAGGAGACGGAGGGGAAGCATCCGGAGGCGATCCGGATTCGGGCAGCAACAGAGCCGGATTTTTCTGATATTGTCTATGATTCCGGGAAAAAGCCGGATATCCGGATGGCGGGAGAGCGGCTGGCTGTCGATCTTGAACCGCGTACCCGGTATTACTGGAAAACAGAAGTGTGGGCGGACAACGGCGACTATGCGGAGAGCGAAACCGCCTGGTTTGAGACGGCCAAAATGGACGAAGCCTGGGATGCGAAGTGGATCGGCAGCTGTGTGCTGGGAGAAAGCAGTCCGGTATTTCGGAAAGAGTTTACGACAGAGAAAACGTATAAGACCGGCAGAATCTATGTGACCGGGCTTGGGTTATATGAGCTGTATCTGGATGGGGAGCGTGTCGGGAATGAATATCTGGCTCCCGGCTGCACGGATTACAACCAGTGGATACAGTACCAGACCTACGAGACGGAAGTAAAACCCGGTCAGCATAAGCTGGAAGTTTACCTGGCGGACGGCTGGTATAAGGGGCGTTTCGGGCTGGATAAGGCGGAGAACGTGTATGGGGATCAGTGCATGATGCTTCTCGAGCTGATTCTTAAGGATGCCGATGGCAATGAGGTAAAGGTGGTATCCGATGAGTCCTGGACCGTGTCTGCCAGCGACATTATGTCCAGCAGCATTTATGATGGCGAGGTTTATGTGCCGTCTTCGGGCAAAAAAAACTGGTATCCTGCGGAGCTGATTGATGGACCTACTGAGAAACTGTGTGCCAGATATAGTCAGCCGGTGGTGGTAAAAGAGACGCGGACGCCGAAGATTCTTACCACACCTGCAGGGGAGACCGTGCTCGATATGGAGCAGAATATGGCAGGCTTCGTCCGTTTTTATGTGGATGAACCAAAAGGAACCCGGATCCGCATGCAGTTCGGAGAGGTATTGCAGGACGGGAACTTCTACCGCGACAACCTGCGCACCGCGAAAGCGGAATTTGTCTATGTATCGGATGGGATTGCGAAAGAAGTCGGACCGCATTTTACCTATTACGGATTCCGTTACGTGAAAGTAGAGGGATTTACGAAGGAGATTCAGGCGGAGCAGTTTACGGGCTGTGTTCTTTATACGGACCTGGAACAGACCGGCTGGATTTCCACCAGCGATGAAAAGGTAAACCAGCTCATTTCCAATGCTTTCTGGGGACAGAAGTGCAACTATGTGGATGTGCCGACAGACTGCCCGCAGCGGGATGAGCGGATGGGATGGACCGCCGACACCCAGGTGTTCTCGGGTACAGCCTGCTTTAATATGGACAGCTATAATTTCCTGCGGAAGTTCTGTCATGATTTATATGAGACACAGAAAGAACTGGGACATGTGACAGCTGTAGTACCGGCGTTCCATGAAGATGGACCAACCTGTTCTGTCTGGGGCGACGCGGCGACAATTATCCCATGGAATCTTTATCTGTACTATGGTGATGTATCGATTCTGGAGGAGCAGTTTGATAGCATGTGCCGGTGGGTCGATTATATCAAAGGGATTGATGAAGCGACAGGCGGCAGACGCTTCTGGGATGTGGGATTCCACTTCGGAGACTGGCTGGCGCTGGACGGTGAGGGCGACGATACGTTCAAGGGTTCCACGGAAGACGGCTACATTGCGACCGCTTATTATTATAATTCTTCGAAAATTGTCTCGAAAGCGGCGAAAATTCTCGGAAAAACGGAGGAGGCAGCTTATTACGGAACGCTTGCCGGGGAAATTAAGCAGGCTATGCAGGCAGAGTATTTCACCGCCAACGGCCGTCTGGCCCTGACGACGCAGACCGCTTATGCACTGGCGCTTTACATGGATTTTGCGCCGGAGGGAAGCAAGGAGCGCATCGCGGAATTTTTAAAAGAAAAGTTAAAAGTCAACAGGGGATATTTAAAGACGGGATTTGTGGGAACTTATATTCTGAATAAGGTGCTTTCCGATTACGGCAACAATGATCTGGCCTATAAGCTGTTGTTGAATGAGGATTGTCCGAGCTGGCTGTATGCGGTCAATATGGGTGCGACAACCATCTGGGAGCGGTGGAATTCCATTCTTCCTGACGGGAAAATCAGCGGGACGGAGATGAATTCTTTAAATCACTACTCCTACGGCAGTGTTCTGGAATGGATGTACCGGAATATGGCCGGGATTCATCTCTGTGAGGATCACCCCGGTTTTGAGCAGGTGCTGATTGCACCTCAGCCGGATTACCGGATTACCTCCTGCGATATGAAGTATGTGTCGGTATCGGGAACCTATGAAATTCACTGGAAAGTGGAAAAGACCGGTGAGTTTGATCTTGCGGTGGAGATTCCGTTTGACTGCTGCGCCACGGTGAAACTTCCCAACACAGATCAGGGTCCGGTGCAGGTGGAGAGCGGACGGCATGAGTTCCGCTATCTGCCGGAGACGCCGATCATTAAGGTGTATTCCTGCCAGTCGTCGTTCAACGACCTGGCGGAAGGAGAGAAATCCCTTGCGGTATTGGAACAGTATGTGCCCGGCTGGCAGGGAGTTCCGGTTCCGATGCGGGATATGACGCTGGAACAGCTGAACGACACGCCGTTTGTAAATCTGACAGGTGAGCAGATGGAAGCGATAAATGCGCAGCTGAAGATGTGCTGACAATGGAGAAGTTTATCATTTTGCCTGTACAGGATAAGGAAGAGGTTGTATGACAATATGCCGTTAACATCTTCCTTATCCGTCAATAAATTTTGCTATCATAGGACTTCTCCCTTGACAGAAAATCGGAATTTCGATATGCTTTGATAAGAGAAAAGTTTGAATATCAAAATAATCAAAAGCGGAGGTTAAGGGAGAGATGTTTGATGGGATGAAAAAGAAGAAATATATTCCGATTCCGAACCGGGAAAAGGAGCCGGAGAAATCGGAGGATAGTTCCAAAGGGTATGAAGAAGCCGTTGCGCGGGAACAGAACAAAGAGCGACCCTGCAAAAAATGCGGAGCCGCTATTTTAGGGCGAGACGTTAAGGCAAATTACTACATCTGCCCCTACTGCGGAGGATATTACCGCGTCCACGCATACCGGCGGATTGAGATGCTGATCGACAAAGGCACTTTTGAAGAGTGGAACCGCGAGATGCCGATCGTCGACCCTCTGGATTTTCCGGATTATGAGCATAAAGTGGAGGAAACCCGGCAAAAGACAAATCTGAACGAAGCGGTCGTTACCGGTCGCGGAAAAATTTTCGGCCACGACACGGTGATCGCTGTATGTGACTGCCGCTACATGATGAGCAGTATGGGTCACAATATGGGTGAGAAAATTGCTCTCGCTGTGGAACGGGCGACGAAAGAACGTCTGCCGGTCATTATTTTTGCCGCTTCCGGCGGAGCCCGCATGCAGGAGGGAATGATCTCCCTGATGCAGATGGCGAAAACCTCCGCAGCGCTGAAGCGACACTCCAAAGCAGGTCTGCTCTATATCAGCTTTCTGACGGAACCGACCACCGGCGGTGTGACAGCCAGCTTTGCCATGCTGGGAGATATCATTCTCGCTGAGCCGGGCACTTTGATTGGTTTTGCCGGTCCCCGTGTCATTGAGCAGACTATCGGACAGAAGCTGCCGGAGGGCTTCCAGCGTGCGGAATTCCAGCAGGAGCACGGATTTGTGGATCGCATCGTGGAGCGGAAAGATCAGAAAGAACTGTTGGGAAATATTCTGCGTCTGCACAGCCAGGAACACAGCTGGCAGAAGTGGACCGAAGCCGGTATTACGCGGCCGGATGTGACGGAAATGTTTGCGGAAGCCGCGTCCACTCTGAACCCGGCGGAGGAAGAGAAACCGAAAAGCCGCAGGGCGCCTTTCTCCGGTCTGATGCGGCAGAAGACATTAAACAAGATTACCCGGCGTCATCAGGAACCCTGGGACGTAGTGCACCAGTCCAGGAAGGTGGGTCGGCCGACTTCTCTGAATTATGTCGAAACACTTTTTGACGATTTTCAGGAATTCCACGGCGACCGGTATTTCGGGGACGATGAGGCGGTTGTCGGGGGAATCGCTTCCTACCATGGAATGCCTGTGACTGTGATCGGGCAGGAGCGCGGCCGTGATTCCCAGGACAGCATCAGGCGCAAGTTCGGCATGTCCTCTCCCGAGGGATACCGGAAAGCGCTGCGCCTTATGAAGCAGGCGGAGAAGTTTAACCGTCCGATCATCTGTTTTGTGGACACGCCCGGCGCGTATCCCGGTATGGAAGCGGAGGAACGCGGACAGGGTGAGGCCATCGCACGCAACCTTTTTGAAATGTCTGACCTTAAAGTGCCGGTGCTGAGCATCATCATCGGTCAGGGCGGCAGTGGCGGCGCGCTCGCGCTGGCAGTCGCCAACGAAGTGTGGATGATGGAGAACGCTACATCCTCCATTCTCTCACCGGAAGGCTTTGCTTCTATTTTATGGAAGGATTCCAAAAAAGCGGATGAGGCGGCAAAAGTGATGAAGATCACAGCGGAGGATCTGTACAAGCTGGGCACCATCGAGCGGATTATTGTGGAGGATGAGCCGGCCACTGCCCAGACGCTCCCGCAGATCTGTGAGATTATTGACCGGCATATGAGGAACTTCTTTGCGGCCTGCAAGGATAAAACGCCGGAGCAGCTTGCAAATCAGCGGTATGAGCGCTTCCGGAATTGTTAATTTGGCAAAAATTATATAAACAGATTATTAAAATTCTATAAAAAACAAGGGTGAATATCCTATTACTTTAATCGGATTTTATGAAAATTTACGAAAATATATTTTGCACGATAGCAAAATGTAGAAAATGATTTTTTTAGCGGTGACTGGTTGATAACTTTGAAAAAATTATTGTATAATGAACGGGAATAGGAATTAAAGAAAGGAGATTAACCTATGAAAAAACTGACTAAGGGCTGTGTTAAGCTGGTCGAGCGCTTTCTGCCTGATGCATTTGTGTTTTGTATCATCTTAACCATAGTCGTATTCATCGCAGTAATGCCGGTAACCGGCATGAACCCGATTCAGGTTGCGGCGGCCTGGGGC
>JAJBTR010000318.1 GCA_020860745.1 Lachnospiraceae bacterium
CCCTTAAACTTTCCGGTAAATCCACTATTCTTTCGCCTTTCACGCAGGATCGCTGCAGCAGCGAATTCCTGACGCTGCGCTATTTCAAACTATCCAGGATTCCCCGTAGCGTACTGCGATTCAGAAATAACGCTCTGGTATCCAGCTGCTGCAGCGCATCTATATCAGCGGCCGCCTGCTGAACGCTTTCGTACCAATCCATGGACAAGCGCAATATAAACGCTATCAGCAATACTATAACAGGGAAAAGGACAACCGCTTCAACTGTAAAAGAGCCCCGGCGCCAGATTCTGCCAGATATTCTGCTCCTTTTTCTGCTTCGAAACCTGGCAAGCCTCTTTAATGGAGACAGCATAAAATCATCTCCCCTACAAATGCCGCCAGTACAAAAGGCGCAAAAGCCAGGCTTTCCTTCCGCGTACACTTTTTTGTCAGAAGCAAACATCCTCCGGCCAGGCCGCATAGCGCCGTCGCTCCGGACAGGAGCAGCAGGGTCGGCCACACCCCGGCATACGTTCCCAATGCGCAGAAAAGAATCCCATCCGCAAAACCCACGCTTCCTTTCATCACCAGAGAGCACAATAGTATAAATCCTCCCACACATACGCCGCCCAGAATCGTACTCCACGCCCGGTCAAAAATTGCGCGAGAAAAAAACATTCCCACCGACCCGCAGGCTCCAAGCAGAAGCAGTGGCATCTCTTTTTTCCTGTAATCAATCCAGGCAAACAACGCCAGAAATCCAAGCAATATACATGTTTCCAATCGTTCCATTTCCTGATCCCTTCCTGCATTTTTGATTTGCCGTATCAGTAGCACTTTGAGCAGGCATGCCGGTCGCCCACCTGATCCGGAGAAACTTTGTAAATTGTACGTTTTAGCCCGCTGCAGTTCAGATTGCTGTGATACTGTGCGCCATAATCGGTAATATAGACCAGGGAGCCGCCCTCATAACAGCTGCAGGCGTAATAAATGCCTCCGCTTTTATTACGAAGAGAGCTTATGGTTGATACCGGTACCGCACGGATCGAAAGCTTCAGATAACTGCATTCTGCGCTGCTGTGATATGCAGTCCCTTCCGGAGTGATATAGACATAGTCATCCTCCTCATCTGCTCCGTCCTGAGCAGCACCGGTCCATTTTTTCATGCACACACACTGCTCCACCGGAAGTGAGCTCAGACTCCAGAAAGAGATGGGAAGCTGCACCCGATAATCCGCGGATAGCGTGACATAATCACCCGACAGGTCAGATCCCAACAGAGAAATACTGGCCAGACCGTATTTCAGCACAGAATCCTCATAGCCATGTTCACTCATATAGGTGCGAAACAGTATCTCTCCTTCTGCCAGAGATAAAACCTCATGGCTGTCCTCACTATCCTGCCAGGAGACAGCCATCATCCGTGCAGCATACTGCAGGGCGGCGTTGACCTGTACCTGTATCTTCAGCATCGGGAACAATCCCACCACGATTACTGCCGCGAAGATAAAAAGGGGAAGCACGAAAGCCGCTTCCACGGTAAAACTGGCTTTCCGGCAGACACATTGCAGTGCTTTTGCAAATGCAGTGTTTGAAATAACAGGAGGTACAGGATCAGATCGTTTCCGCGTATGATTTGAGAGAGATTTGATTAAGATTTTGGAAGACCTGTTCTGTATTTTTTGTTGTAGCAAAAGCACTGTAATATGTCCGCCTCCTTCCCGTTTTTTACTTCATAAAGCTGATATCGGATTCGTCCTGAAACCGGAATGTTCCCAGCGAATCTCCACCAAGTGTAACATATCCCCAGAACAATGGAGAAGCCTCGTATACGTATGCACACTCCGCCCGGCAAACCATCTGATCCATCCGGACATCAGTATTTTTCTCGATCATATCCATCGCTCTTACCGCCAGTTTTTCATCTGAAGCCATCCACATCAGGATCTGCAGATAGTTCTCGTAGGAAAGGCCTGTCGTCTGCTGATCTCCCTCTGTGGCATATACAGAAGAGGACAGGCTGCCCAGATCTGTATGCCACTGTTCTGATGTCTTTACGAGAGATACTTTCCCGCCTTCCAGCAAAATCCGGACATCACTGACAGATTCCGCATAAGCCCACGCCGCCAGCAGACCCTGCTGTACCAGAGGTTCCAGCTCCGGCTGTCCCACAACCGAAACCAGCAACGCCGCGATAGCTGCCGCCTCCTGCTGCTTTTGAGAATTTGTCTCCAGATAAGCCAGATTTGCAGCCTCCCGCATCAGGAGCAGCCGTCTGACAACCGTTTTCAGATTCGCCTGATCCTCCGCTTTCCCTGCTAACATATATTCCAGTTCATAATCCAGCGCCTGATCCGCGGAATCCTCCGATGCATCGGAAAATTATTGTCCCAGGTAAAGGTAAAACAGCAGCTTATACATAGCTGATATATCCTCTGAGGCAACCAGGTTTCCGCTTTCCAGCGTTCGGTTTTCAATACAGGTATCACGGTCAACCGACTTCCGGGAAATATCCGCATCCGGCATTACAATAGCAAGAATGCCGCTCCTGCTCATTTTTTTCACCCATTCCAGCGGATTTTCCGTCATCCGCACCTCAGTAGCTGCCGCACTCTCCCCGACTTCGGCTGACTCACCAGCTGCTGTTCCACCATCTGCCGGTTCGCTGCCCGACACTCCGCCGGCGGAATTCATATCCCCCGTATTTTCTTCCGCCACACCGGAAGACGCAGCGGATTCCAGGGTCTCCAGAGTCTCCATCGCCTCGTCCGCAAGATCCGTCTGCGCTTCGGAAGCATCCTCCCCTGTGACCCATCCCAGCATGGTCTGCAGCGCGGTCTCAGCCGCCGTCGCTTTCATCATTTCCGCGGCCTGCTGCCGAAATGCCGTTCCTCCTTCATCTGTTGCAAGCTGGTAAGCACTTGCAGTAACCTCGGTCAGATGTACCTGAAGCACATAATAATTATCCCCGGACTGACCCAGTGAAGAGAGGTTGCCCTCTATGGCCGACTGCTGCAGACTTTCCAGGGAGTCCAGCGCCGGAAAATCTCCCTCATCTGCCTGCCAGAACAGCAGATGATACTTCTCCCAGAGACTTTGATCATAAGAAGCCAGAACGGTATCACACGCCTGCATCGTGCTGAGCTGACTGTTGGACTTTAACCCACTGACCCGGGCAGCCTCCAGAAAAGCGAAGATTGCCGAAAAAAACCTGTCAGCAGCAGCGCCAGAAATACGGTGATGCTTCCTCTTCTTTTCATTACAGCGTGCCCGCCTGATTGCTGATATTAGAGAAGGTATTCTTCACCAACGTTGTCAGCTGTTCTTTAAAAATCAGAATCAATCCAATCAGAACAACCAATATCAATATAATCTCCACCGTCCCAATACCATCCTCTTCCATGAAAAACCGCTTTACTTCCCTCATCCTCTTCTCCTCCCGCTTTGCCTGTCATAGCATTATCCTTCTTTGTCACTTACTTCCACTCTTATTTTATACTTCCACACGTTCCTTCTTATCCCAATACATCATTCTCCCGGCACACTCAGAGGCTCTGACTTCTCCCATTGTACGAACCGGCAACGCCTGAGTATCTCTGTTTTTCTTCCACACCATCAAAGATTCCCCACCGCAGGAAGCAGCAGCACCGCCAGAATCAGCACCAGCATCACCAGCATGGGAAAAAGCAATTTTGTTCCGGCTTCCTCCCCCAGCTTCCGCGCCCGGCTTCTCCACATATCCAGGGCATCCTCCGACTCTTTCTGAAGAATACGCCGGACATCTCCTGTTCCTTTGGAAAGATTCTGCGTCAATATGGAACTGAACCGCTTATATGGAGCAAGCCCGATCCGCCTGCCAAAACGCTCGTAGGCCTCGCGCTCGCCTCTTCCCTCCCGGATTTCCCGGCAGGTAATCCGCATCTCTTCCAGATAAACAGCTGCGTTTTCATCATTCTTTCCTCTCCTTTGCTGCGCCGGATGCTCCCGGCCTGCGATCCTCTCCCAGGCCTTCCGGATCGTCATCCCGCTGTCAAGAAGCACAGCAATCTGATCCACCATCTGCGGATACTCAAACAGGAGCTGCTCCTTTCGCTTCCGCTGCCGTTCTTTCTCATCCTGCCGGTCTTTCTGCTCCAGGCAAAAAGCCGCGGCTGCGCCGATCAGAAGGAAAAACAGCCACCTGTATTCCTGCTCTCCTGTCCATACCACATGATATCCCGCCACTGTATCCGGAAGAGAAAACTGCGATTCTTCCCGGCTGCTCTGCTCCGCTTCCTGCGCTTCCTGCAGAAGTTCATTCAGAATCCATTCCCGACTTCCCTCCTCCGGCGGCAGAATCCGCAATCCGTATGTCTCAATCCTCACATAATCGCCGCAGGAAAACTCGGCCGTCAGTTCCACCAGGGTTCCTTCCTCTCCGGCTATCTCTGCAGTTTCTTCCCTTTCTCCGGCTTCCGTCTCCGCAGTCTCTTCATTCTCCCTCGCTTCCCTCGCTGCTGTTTCTTCATTCTCCTCTCCCCCGGCAATCACGCTTTCCTCATCTGTCTCTTCTCCATCCGTCATGCTCTCTGCCGTAACAGTTCCATCCGTCTGCAGAACTGTGCTGTCACTGCTTTCATAGGAAACCCGAACCAGGCCATCACATAATTCGGATACGAGATTCAGATCCTGCCGCACTTCATTTGCAGAACTGTTATCCCCGAGATAACCATTCTCCCACTCGGTCACAGCCTGCTCCAACAGTTCGATGGTTTCTTCTCTGCTTTGCTGCACAGCAGCTATTTCCAGTTCCAGCTCCAGTTCCTCTTCGTCAGTCTGCTCCTGACCGTCCGTATTTCCCCCATCTTCCTCAGACCGTTGCAGATGAAAAGAGAATGTCTGACTCCTGACGTCTCCGCCTTCTTCTTCCCGCTCTGCAATTCCGAGCATATCTCCCATATCCGCCTGATCCTGCATCCCGATCCCCACAGCCAGGAGGACCGACACGCCAAGGATCAGAACAGATTTTTTATGGGATTTCAGCATATTCTTTTCACATCTTTTGGCCGTTTTTAATCTTTTTTTCCTCATCCGATTATGTCTCTCACACCGCTATATCTGTAATTTGTTCCGACCAGTACATGCAGCACAGATACCCTCCCAGACAAATGCTCATCACCAGAATTCCCAACGCATTATGGTAGAGTGTGCTGACATAAGACGGTGAACTGACCGTCACAAATAACAGAATACCCGGCAGTAGAAAGTTCATCATCCTCTGTTCCATCTTCTTCGACGCCACAGCTGTCTCAATTTCCGTCAGAATTTCCGCCCGGCGCTGCATCCGTTCTGTCACCGAACGGATAATCTCCGTCAGATTTCCGCCGCTTCTCTTCGCATAGGAAAACACCTCAGAAAAATCCCGGATCTCCTCCACATCACTCTCCGCCGCAAAGTCCAGAAGGATTCTCTCCAACGGTTCACTCACAGCCAGCCTTTGGTTCATATACCTCATCTGCACACAAAACTCCGCTTCCGGTCCGTATAACACGATCAATTCCTTTTCTGCCCTTCTCCACGCATTTTCCATGGAATATCCCGCAGCCAGGGAACCGGCAACCATCTGCATTCCGGATATAAACTGCTGCTGTAAATTCTGCGTACACATCCGCCGCCACCGCTCTCTCCGACTGCGTACGTATAACGGAATCAGAACGATCCCCAGCACCATAGCCCAGACAGATCGGTAAAATACAAACGCTGCCCCCGCCGTCAGAAGTCCGCCCGTCAGAACCTCCCGCAGCAATATCTTCGGAGGCAGCCGCGTATGATATGGTCCGCCTCTTTTTTTACTGCCGGCGGAGGAATTTCTGATATTCCTCCGCCAGGCCTTCAGCCTGAAGTTTGCCGATGTGCTGCAGATTTTCCTTTTTTTCCCACAATCCATAGATTTTCCCCTCCACTTCTTCCTTCTCCTGAAACTGATATAAAGCGCGAAGTTCTATTTTCCCATCATGGATACCGTCAATCTCCGAAACCTCCAGGACTTTTCTGTTCTTATCTCTCAGCCGGCCCAGATGAACCAGAATATCAATTCCGGAAGCAATCTGCCTGCGGATTGCTTCCATCGGAAGATCCATAGCCATGAGGACCATCGTCTCCATCCGGGACAGCATATCCTCACTGCTGTTGGCATGGCCGGTAGATAACGACCCGTCATGTCCGGTATTCAGGCTCTGCAGCATATCCAGAGCCTCCCCTCCCCGAATCTCACCGACAATGATCCGATCCGGCCGCATCCGCAGGGCCGTCCGGATCAGATCCCGGATACTGATCTCCCGGGATCCGTTGCCGTTGCTGCTTCTCGCCTCAAGTCTTACCAGATTTGAGACAGATCTCAGCTGCAGCTCTGCGGAATCTTCGATGGTCACCACTCGCTGCCCGGACGGAATATACGCCGAGAGAGCGTTCAGAAATGTAGTTTTACCGGAACCGGTGCCGCCCGACACAAAAATGTTGTATCCTCCTTTTACCAGCAGGATCAGAAATTCCGCCACCTCTTCAGACAAAGAGCCCAGTCTGATCAGACGTTCCAGTGTCATGGGATCCTTTGAAAACTTGCGGATAGATACCACAGACCCGTCAACAGACACCGGGGACAGCACCACGTTGACCCTGGAGCCATCGGCCAGCCTGGCATCCACAATAGGCTGTGCCTCATTGACCGTGCGGTTCACACTCCCGACAATCTGCTGGATCACATCCTCCAGCTTCCCGGGAGTCAGGCTGCCGCCCTCCCACGGATAAAGCTGCCCGTCTTTTTCATAAAAAATATGGTAAGGGCCGTTAATCATGATTTCCGTGATCGCATCGTCATCCAGCAGATCCTGAATCACATCCAGTTTGCGAAAGGAATTAAAAATATGTCTCTGGTAATCCGCCCACTCTTCCAGGGAAAGCAGGTGACTTTTGCTATACCGGCTGATCCCCCGCGCGATCTGACTTAACAACTCCTCATCCGATATCTCCCTGGTCATGTCCATCTCATCCAGCAGAAGCTCCCGTATTTCCTGCCATTGTTCCCCCATACTTCACCAATCTCCTTCCTCTGCACCATCCTTAACCGACTTTCAATCTTGCGGTCCGCTTATTTCATCTCCTGCCAGATATTTACTTGCAATCTGTCCCAGTTCCCCCTCGGTCCATTCGTGAATCAGATGCTCTCCGCAGGCCTCCATCTGCACATCCGGCAGGACGATTCGTTCCACCGGAACCTGCAGTTCTCCCAGACACAGCCGGATAAATCTCTGCCACTCCTGCCTGCTGCATTCCGCCAGACCGCCCCGCCCCGTCAGATGGAAAATCCGGAAAGCCCGATGAAAAACCCGCTCGATACCACAGCAGCTTGTCCCCAGCACAACCACCACATATCGATAGGAAGCGCTCCGTTCCGCAGCCTGAATCAGACGTGTGATATCCTCCTCCCGGATCTCATGTAATATCATCGGATTGACCGGCGGAAGCACATAATCCATTTCCGCCATCCTTCTCACGCTGGCGTCCAGCCCCGCCGCACCATTCTCCCTGAGCGCCATAAGCAAATCCGCCAGATCTGTCCCATCCTCCAGCAGAAATACCCGGTCCATCCCGCTGCACTCGGAAAAATTCAGGTACAGCACACCCGCCGTTTTTCCCAGAATCTGTGCACAGACTACGGAAAAAGCCATCAGCGAAGGTATGGTCTGGTCTGTAGTAAACACCAGCCATTTCTGCTTTAACGCAACGCTTTTCGGCCTTATCCCCTCCATCTGCCGGTACAAAAACATAATTCCCTGGTACAGCTTTTCACAGGACTGGTAGCGGAAGACACTTCCGTCCGTCTCATTCTCCTCCGCAAGAAGAATGCAGTGCAGATCATCCCCTTTCTCCCTGACCTCCGAGAGAAACTGCTCCGATCCGACCCAAACTGTGTTTTTCGCCGCATCCTCACAGGCTCGCGGATTGTCAACGATGCCGACTGTCACCTGCTCTCCCAGGCGTGAAGTCAGATACAACGCCAGTTTTCTCATATACGGCGGCTCCAGTCCGCCCAGCATCATAGTATGAATCTGCATGTGCTCACCCCCAGCCACATCACATATCCTCCGAAAATTGCCATTGAAAAATGAATCGTATGTCCTTTCTGTCCCCTTCCCGGGTACAGTTCAATCCTTCTCTGTAAAAAAATACTTTGAAAATATCGAATACAACTTATCAGACTATCTTTGAATTGTCTGAGACTCAGCAATCTGCCGAGAGAGATTCCTGCAGCAAGCAGGAAAGA
>JAJBTR010000183.1 GCA_020860745.1 Lachnospiraceae bacterium
ACCGAAAGGAGATTGCGTTATGGGCAGAGCAGGCGGTGGTGGCGGAGGAGGCCACTCAGGCGGCGGACATTCAGGCGGAGGGTTTTCCGGTGGCGGACGCTCCGGCGGCGGGCACTCGAGCGGAGGTTTTTCCGGTAGCGGACGCTCCGGCGGCGGGCACTCAAGCGGAGGTTTTTCCGGCGGCGGTTCCCGACCGGGCAGCGGCATGGGCGGACGGCCCGGGCGGGCATCCCGGAGGACCCGGTAGACCAGGCGGACCACCGCCGAGGCGCGGATTCTGGCGCCCTTTCGGTTACGGGTATGGCGGATACGGATATCGCCGCGGATGCAGCGGATGCCTTACGCCTTTCATCGTTATCATCGTTATCGTGTTTATCCTCGGTTCCACCGCTGTCACCAGACTCGGCGGCAGTGTGCGCTATGCGCTCTCCTCCCTGCGGAATACGATTTCCGGGGAAGCCAGCAGCGAAAGCAATGAGACCGGCATCGATAATTCCGTTTCAGGAAATCAATCGGAACATAATTCCGATACCGGGAGCACCTCACAGAGCACAATCACCCGCGAAAAAGCAGACACCGGCGTTTCTTTCAGCAGCGACTGCATTCTGGACGAACTGGGCTGGGTAGAGGACGTGACCGCTACCGGCAAAAGTCTGGAAGATTTTTACAATGCTACCGGTGTGCAGCCTTATGTCTACTTCAAAGCATACGACGCCTCCCTGACCTCTTCCTCCGAGAAGGAAGCTTACGCATTTGACTGGTATGAGGACAATATCGACAACGAGGGTACTTTCCTCTTTCTGTATTTCGCCGAGGAAGATGCCGACAATGATGTGGGCTACATGGTATACGTGAACGGTTACGACATCGACTCCGTCATGGATGAGGAAGCCGTCGAAATCTTCTGGAACTATGTGGACGAATACTGGTATTCCGACCTGTCTACGGACGACATGCTGACAGAAATATTTAACTCCACAGCTGACGCAATTATGAATAAATAGATTATTCCTTATACCTTTCCCCCTGTCAGGATATAGCTGTACCCCACCTCCAGGGCATCGCAGAGCTTTTTCAGAATCCACACGGAGAAACCTGTTTTCCCCATCTCAATTTCATAGAGAAACTTGGTCGAGATCCCCGCGATCTCGGCCAGCCGCTCTCTGCTGTATCCGTGCACAGACCTCTCAAGAAAAATCCGGTTCCCCGCATCCTTATACATCTCCTCCATAACTTCATACTCCCCCTTATCCTTTGTTTTTATCCAAAACCAGTCACTTCTGTTTCATACCATATCGTAATTGCGCCGCTGTCTGCCCGTCTATGGAAATAGACGTTTTCCACAATGCAATAATCCCCCAAATTCTTATCGGTATTTCCTCAGTGTCCGGTTCCTTTTCCGCTATTCCGCCCCGCTTCGATGATACGAACCACATCTTCCATTCCATCTGTCTGATCGTCTTCGGCAGAAAAAAATCCGTTTTGTTCAGTGTAAAATATTGGAATAATCTCAGAAAAATGATCATTTTATCGGTATCAGGACAATTCAGAACATCTGTCCATGCTTTTTGCTGTTCCGTTTTTTCTCCGAATAAAATATAATCTGCAGATACATTCAGCTCCGAATGCAATTTCATAAGACTGGCCAGAGAAATCCGGCGTTCATAAGATTCCATCTTTTTATATGTGGATATGCTGATTTCCAGAATGTTAGCAAACTCTTCCTGGGATAGCCCCAGATCCTCCCGCACTTTCCGGAGGCGGAAGATCTGGTCTTTCTGCTCCGCTGATAATGTCTTTCGCATGGTCCGTGTCCTCTGTGAATAAAATATACAATCCGTGTTCTATTTTATTCGTTTTTACAAAGGTTTAACAGACACCATATGTGCACCCGGATGTTCACAAAATCACCGTTTTCTCCCCTGATTCTATACAAAAATCAGGAAATTCTCCGCTTTTTATCCCCTTTGTTTCTGCACGCTATGAATCTGCCTCGTTTTTCAGGCGCAGTTCTCCCAGCAGTTCCCAGGAATAATCACAGTATGATTTAAACTCCGGCGTAAGCTCATCATACGGACAGATACGCGGGTCCTGCCGCAGATCTTCCCTGTGAACCGGCCCATAAGTCCAGTTATAATAGGCATAAAACCGAAGCCAGCGCTGATGCTCAATCCTGCGGCAGCGATCCAGAAAGTCCGGATTCCGAATACTCTTTTTGTATACGGCATACGCTCTCTCCAGATCCCGGGCGGACAATCCGATAATCATTTCATCCCGCAATAAAATCCGTACTTTCGTAAATACGTGTTCAGAAGCCGCAATCTTCGACTGTCTGAGATAATCTTCCAGCTGATCCCAGTCAAGCGAGTTTTCCGGATGGCTGCTGCGATACAGGTTATTCATGGCAATAGCCACCTGGTTCAATGTGGTCCTTAAGATATGTTCCGGTGTATAAATCGACTCATTGGTTCCGAAATAAGAGATGCCGGGCGCCGAGCGGCTGTTGCGAAGGTCAATCCGCCCGCGGGTCAGATAATAGCGCCGCATATGCCAGAGGATATCCCACCCCTCCTGCTCATCATCCTCGCAGATAATAATGCGGTCCGCCGCGGCCAGCAATTCGCGATGCATGGTCCAGGAATCCTCATAAAAAATCAGAGAGTCCCTGTCATCCGCCTCCTGTTGAATCGAAAAGACGCGCGCCAGCCCGGAATGCATATGCAGGAAATAGCCGACATCGCCAAAAATATGATACGAGACATGGTGCTCCGGCGATATGACATTCGTCATGATCGCCCGCTTTAACAGTGCTTCTCCATATTCTCCAAAACCGATCAGTACAATCTGACTCTCCCCGCTGGTCAGCGGTTTTTTCCGCCAGTATTCCCGTGCACAGCAGTCATAGTTGTGGAAAAAATGGATATTGCCGGAAAGCGTGTCCTCGCCGCTGGCTGTCCTGGCATAGACCTCCACCGGAAGCCGGGCAATATTGACCGCCCTGGGGTTCACGCCGATGTCGTTCTCTTTCATCAGAAATACCTTGCAGCGGCTGCCTGCTCCGCCCTTGCACCGGGCGATACGCTCCGGCGACACATTGATAAACATACACGGATAATCCGGCTTCTCCTCCAGAGAATTCTCACTCTGCCCGAAAATGATCACAGCGTCGGCGTCCTCCTCCAGAATCTGCTGCGCCAGCACATTGGCTTCCTGCCCCATATCAGCGAAATAATACCAGTTTTTCTTTTTCTGCCACGATAAAATCAGAAGAGGAAATCCCTCGCTTGACAAAAAAGAAAACACCGAGCCGACCAACGTAACCAGCAGACCGGTAGAAAGAATCAGAAAGATAATCCCCACGATATGGCCGACCGTTGTGACAGGCGTAATATCTCCGTAGCCGACCGTCGTCAGAGTCACCACTGAATACCACACTGCGTCTCCCAGCGTGCGGATCGACGACTGCGGGTTCGCAGACTCCGCCTGCAGCATCAACATCAGCAGTAACAGATAAATTCCCGCCAGGACAAGAATAAAAATAATGTATATCCGTCGTTTCCGTTTCATCTGCGTCTTTCCCCCATTTTTATACGCGCTTTCCGGTCCACTATATTACTTCATGATAACGGCTTCTTCCCGCATGACTCACGCCAGGAAAACACTGCCGCATAAATAACCCCATATGTTCTGATTATAGAGAGAATTTCTGTAACTGTAAAGAATACAAAATATTTTATATCAAAAAATGTTCCGATCGTTCCGATTTAACATCATACAACAGTAAATCCCCCTGTTTCCAGAAATCGCTTGCATTTTTGCCTCTCATTTGTTATAGTATGATTTAATTACAGGCAACGGAGCCGCTGATATTCAGCGGCTCCATTTTTTATGAGAGAAAGGAGATATCGTATGGATCTTAGTCAGGTTGAATTGTATAATGAGGAAGTTGTAAAACAGAGAGCCCAGAGAGACAAAGATTATGCAGAATATGACGCCGCAGGACGCATCTGGGGTCTGGTACCCAGGGAACGGATCACCAAAATCACTTTTCCCCGTGTGAAAAAAGAGATCATCGACGGCTATCTGTCCATGGATGATATGTCGACCACAGTCTCGGATGTTCTGGACAGCTACGGCATTGACGGGGCCATCCCGACCTCCTATCTGAAGCCGGTCATTCCCGGCAGCAAGATCGTCGGCCCAGCCGTCACCATCCGCAACATCCCGGTCCGCAAGACGCCGACCCAGGGTGCCATCGACCATGATTTCATCGCCATGTCTACCCGGGACATTTACTATATCGGCGAGCCGGGCGATGTGCTGGTCTCCGACTTCGGCGGGAATCTCGAGGTGTCCAACATGGGCGGCCAGAGCTGCACCGTCGGAAAAAGCTGCGGTTTCGCGGGAAATATCGTAAACGGCTGCTGCCGCGATGTCTCTTCCATCCGGGAGATGGGTTATCCGGTATTCTGCACCGGCACCACCCAGATTACCGGAAAATTCCGCATGGAGTGCGTAGAAATGAACGGCCCGATCACCCTCTGCGGCAAGCTGGTGGAGCCGGGCGACCTGATGGTAGCCGACGACTCCGGTGTCTGCATCGTACCCTATGACCTGGCGGAGGATGTTCTGGAAAAGTGTCTGTCCATCGCCGCCTCGGAAGAGCGGATGCGCCAGCTGATCGAAAGTAAAGCGCCGATTTCGGAGCTTCGCCCGCTGTTCCGCTCGCGCTATAAGTAAACATAGCCCCTCACCCGCAAACCCCTGTATATCAGGTTTCAATTTGTTCAGGGTAAGGAACCGTTACAAAATAACTTATACATCTTGCACCGGCTAATACGCGAACCGCAGCCCCTAAACGCCTCGCCGTAGCCCGAACTGTCCCAAAAATTGTAAGAGCACATCTTAATCAGGTCTGACCTGTCATGGCCGACTGTGCTGGATTGTGCTCTTATTTCTGTTTTTTCTCAGTTTAACCAGTTGTTTTTTGTATACGGAAGCGACTATCTCTCCAGAAAAACTTTCCTTATTTTCTAATGCTATTCTAACAACAATCCGTTATAATATAGTAAATATTATTATGCATTGCCTGAAAAACAGGTCACCAGAGAAAAACCGGCCGTTCTTTTACAACATCTGCCGACTGATCATTTTTTCTGACCAGCCCCAACCACACAGGCAGCAGCAAAGGAAAGGAGCCAACCCACATGCGCATTCTACTGGCGGAAGACGAGCGGGACTTAAACCGCATCATCACAAAAAAACTCACCACCGAGGGATACAGCGTTGACAGCTGTTTCGACGGAGAGGAAGCCATCGATATTCTTTCTTATACGGATTACGACGCTGTGATCCTGGACATTATGATGCCGAAAGCGGATGGATTTGCCGTACTGCAGGCTCTGCGCAAAGCCGGGAAAACGACGCCTGTGCTTTTTCTGACCGCGCGGGACTCCATCTCCGACCGGGTAAAAGGGTTAGACAGCGGCGCCAATGATTACCTGGTTAAGCCGTTTTCCTTCGAGGAGCTGACCGCGCGCATCCGCGCCATGATCCGCACCTCACACGGCTCTGTTCAAAACGAACTCGCCGTCGGCGACCTGGTCATGGACTGTGCTTCCAAGCGCGTGACCCGCGGCGGACAGGAAATTACACTCTCCGCCAAAGAGTATGCGCTTCTCGAATACATGATGCACAATCCCGGCATCATCCTCTCCCGGGAACAGATTGAAGATCACATCTGGAACTATGACTACGAGGGCGGCACTAATGTGGTGGACGTGTATATCAGCTACCTTCGCCGCAAAATTGACAGCGGTCACGAACAGAAGCTGATCCACACCGTGCGCGGCAGAGGGTATGTGCTGCGGGTCGGCTGATCAGATAAGGAGATACAAATCATGAAACGACTATCCATCCGAGCTAAAATCACGCTCTGGTTTTCCACCGTCCTGATCCTCGTGGTGGCGCTCACTTACTTTGTCATCCTGTCGGTCAGCAGACAGACCATCCAGAAAACCATCCAGGACAACCTGGTTCTGGCTGTAGAAAACAACGTGGACGAGATTGAATATTTTTCCTCCGTAGAATCCGCAGATATCGACGAGGGACTGGACTATTATATTCATTACGGCGACGGTTATGTGCAGGTAGACGACGACTTTCTGGATAAAGTCAACCAGATCTACACCTCTCTGTGCACATCCGACGGCTCCCTGGTCTACGGAGTGAACCCGATTGCCCGGGAAACCGCTGCCATGGACTTTATCGACTCTCAGATACAGATGATCTCAGTAGATGGAACTCTCTACTATGTCTTTGACCGCAAGCTGGAGCACACCGGTCTGGAGGATCTCTGGCTGCGCGGCATCGTCTCCGAGACGCAGGGGGAAACGGAACTGTCCGTCATCTCCCGCACCTCCCTGATTCTTCTGCCCAGCCTCCTCCTCCTTGCCATCATCGGCGGCTATCTGATTGCGCGGCGGACACTGCGCCCTATACAGCAAATCGCCGACACAGCAGCACAGATCCGTCAGGGAGACGATTTAAAAAGGCGCATCGGACTCGGTGAGGGAACGGACGAGCTGCATCAACTGGCCAATCAGTTTGACGAAATGTTTGCAAGACTGGATGATTCCTTTCAGGCACAGCAGCAGTTTGTCTCCGATGCCTCCCATGAACTCCGGACACCTGTCACCGTCATCAACGCCCAGTGCGAACTGGTTCTGGGATCCGGGCAACGACCCGCCGGATATGAAACGGCCCGGGAGGACAGGCAAAGCCCTGTAAATGATGATAGCGCAGCAGAGACTGCTCAGGCTCTCGCCGACTGCGAAGAGGCGCTGTCCGTCATCTGGCGCCAGGGTAAAAAGATGAATCGTCTGATCAGCAGCATGCTGGATTTTACCCGCCTGGAACTCCAGCCGGAGCGATATCCAAAAGAAGACCTCAGTCTGAGTGAGCTTGTGGAAAGCATCTGCTCCGATATGGCACTGATCCGGGAGAAAGACATCACGCTGACCTGGGATGCGGAACCGGACATACACTGCACCGGCAACCGCGATCTGCTGACGCGCCTTCTTTCTAATTTGATCGGCAACGCTTACCGCTATGGCAAACCGCAGGGACACACCACGGTATATCTCCATTCAGACGGAAATGCCATCCTGCTTTCCGTTGAAGACGATGGCATCGGTATCGGCGTGGAAAAGCTTCCGCATATTTTTCACCGCTTTTACCAGGCAGACGAATCCCACACCGGGGAAGGAAGCGGCCTGGGGCTCGCCATGGTGAAAGAGATCGCGGAATTCCACAGAGGCACAATTTCCGTGAAGAGCGAACCCGGTCAGGGCAGTATATTTTCCCTGTTCCTCCCGCACTAGTAGACCGTATCGTAAGTACTTGTGCATAATGCGCAGAATGTTTTGCCGAGAGTGCGATACAAAAACCGCAGGCGTAGCGGGCTACGTCGAGGATTTTTGCGTCGTGCTATCGGCGAAACAGGCAAGCAGAATGCACGTGGAATTACAATACGGGCTACTAGTACAGCGAAAATATTTTAAAAAACTTTTTATTCTTAATGTTTCTCTAATCTTTGCCGGTTATACTGTGACCACAATAAAAAAAAGGAGGACGACATAAATGAAAAAATTACTTGCCACCTGTTTTGGGACAACAAAAAAAGCCATCCTCTCCTCAGTCTGCATCGCTGCGGCGGTCGCAGTCATCGGCGGCGGAGCGGCCTACGCATCAACTACTTCTTCCACGATTACAGCTCCCGCTTCCGTGATCGGCGAAGAGCTGGCTCAGAACTACGCTTTTGCGGACGCCGGTGTTGACCCGGCCGCAGTACAAAATCTTTCCACCAGATACGATGAGGAAGACGGACAGTTTTTCTACGATGTAGAATTTACGGCGGATGACACTGAATATGAATACTGGGTCAACGCCTCCGACGGAACCATCATACGGAAATCCGCGGATATCACCACTCTGGATGGCAGCGGTTCAGGCACTGAAACAATTGACGGAGAAGCGGAGACACTATCCGCAGCAGCAGCCGACATCACTGTGGAGGATGCGAAAGAGATCGCCCTCTCCGACGCCGGTGTATCCTCGACGGACGCAACCTTTACCAGGGCACAGAAAGACATTGACGACCAGACAGCGGTCTTTGATATTGAATTCTATACGACCACAACAGAATACGATTATGAGATTCGCGTATCGGACGGCGCCATCTTAGATAAGAGCACCGAACAGCATCAG
>JAJBTR010000287.1 GCA_020860745.1 Lachnospiraceae bacterium
ATTTTCAACCTTCTTTCTCGGAATTCCTATACTTGTATTATACAGGAAGCTCTTTATAACCTGTTACAGTCTTTTCAACTGGTTTTTAAGGATAGTCGCGTACGCCTGATAACCGGCAATCTCTTTTTCTTTATTCTCACACTGCTCAATCAGGGACTCAAGCTCGGCCGTAATATTTTCCAAAAGCCTGTCCTGCACGGCGGCCGCAATCTGATCCAGACTGTCTTTGAAGCTCCGCACCTCCGTCGTCAGCTTCCTGCTGATCTCCTCAAACATTCTGGAAATCGCGTTGGATAATGCCATGCCCAGTTCCGTCTTCTGGCTTCCGGACGTCAGCTCACCGGTAAATTTTCCTGTAATACCGTCCATCTCCTTTGAGATATCCAAATCCAGAGCAGGGAACTCGATGGAAGCCACGGTTTCCTCCACCATAATCCGGAACAGGGAGGAATCATAGTTCTCGCTTCCCATATCAAAATTGTTAACCACTATATTCAGAAGCTTTCGCTTTACTTCTGTTATCTGAAGCGCTTCGGTGAACACCTCCTCCGCATGATTGGAGGATTCCACGGCATATTTCTTCAGATTCTCCGCTGCATCAGAAGCCAGACAATAGGAATAGTGATCCTCGTAAGTGTAGGTATGCGTTTTTTTAAAAATAAAGCGTCCCGTTGTGTAAGAACCGGTTCTTGTCACAGTCCCGGTCCGCTCACGGATCTCCAGATACTCCTTTCCCAGCTCTCTTAACTCCCGCAAGCTTTCAGCTTTCTCCGTCTCCAACCGCGCCTTCAGCTCCCCGAACACCGACAAAATATCCGCCCGGATGCTTTCCATCCGCGAACTCATCTCATTTTTCTGTGCCAGAAGCTGATCCCTGTCATTGCCTTCCAGCATCTGTATTCGCTGCGCCGTCTTATTTACAAAGCCTTCCAGATAGCCTCTCAGCTCCTCCGCTGCCGTCGGGACAAAGCTCCCCGCCTTTTGTTCCAGGATGCTCTCCTTCTCAGCGACCACCTCATCAAACAGATTCCGCACCGCATCAAAATTCCCCAGAAGCCGCAGATCTGATTGAATATCCGCCGAAAAATTTTTTAAAGCACGATAAACATTCCTCTCCTCCGCGCTGTATTCCTCCTCCGGCTTGCCCGTCATATTATATGCCATGGCAGAAACCAGGATCGGTTTCTCGCATTGACGGATCACCTCAATCAGCTCCGGCTCGCTTCCTCTTTTCTCCAGATCCTTCACAAACTCGGAAACCTTACGCTTCGTGCGCTTCTCCAGTTTTCTCTGAATCAGGCGGCAGGCTTTTGGTATCGTATCCGCCGTATTTTCATCCTCTCCGAAAATATCGTCCTCATCAGGCACGCGCAGCACATCACGAACCCCACTGTCATATTTGCTGGCGATCAGCACCAGTCTTTTTACTCCCTTCTGCGGCAGCTGGCTGGAAAGCAGGATCCAGTCGCTCTTATCCAGAAAACTGCCCGACTGGCTCAGGAAAAACACCACGTCGCAAAGTTCCATAAACTCCCTGGTCCGTATGGTTCTCGACGCGATCGGATCGTTTAGGCCGGGCGTATCGACAACGGAGAGACCGCGAAACTCTTCTTTGTTCAAAAACAGCGTGACCGACTCCACAATAGGCGTAAACCGTCCATCCTCGCCCACGTAGTCATTCAGACTGTTCAGCAGATCCTCGTATTTATCAAAATGGATTTCTTCCTCACCCATTTCCAGATACGGCAGGGGATCCAGCCCGCTGTGCCTTACCATATCGACCAGTTCCCGCGCCGAAGCGTAAATCTCATCATCCTGGTCGACCATCGCGTTATCCTCTATCACTTCCCAGTCTTCCGGAGAATAGTAATCAACCCGAATCACATTCTCCTCAGAATATTCCATTTTTGTAAGTACCGCTGTTTTCGGCGTGGAAGCCTTCGGCAGCACTTCCTTTCCCTCAAAAAGGAGTGTATTCAAAAACGAAGATTTTCCCGCCTTCGCCTGTCCAACCACGCCCACATTCAGCTTCCGATCCTCCCTGAAAAATTCCTCCGTCTTCATCCGGAAATTTGAGATGAACTTCTGAATGACCGCAACATCATCCTCTTTCGCGTAATCTCTGATTTCTGATAAAATATCCTCCACACTGTCCGTGAAAGCCTGAAACAGTGTATCATCTGTTTTAAAAATATCCATCGCCGTCCCCTTCCCGCGTAATCATCACATGTCGCCCAGATCCGCCTTTATATCCGCCACACGCTCCAGATCTTCCTTTATATCTGTCTCCAGATTCTCTTTCTTCTGTTGCTCATCCTCCTTTTGGGAACGAACATCCTCCATAGCTTTCTCAAGCGTGCTCCGCTGGCTGCGGATTTCCTCTTCAATAGAAGTATTTACCTGCTGGGCCTGCTCCCATATGCATTTCTCAATGTTACTCCCCACTTCGCTGAGCACCTGCGGATATACCTCGCCCCGCAGTTTTCTGCGGATTTCCGCCTTGGCCTCCTGCCTTTTCTTTTCTCTGTTCTTTTTCGAGGCAAAGAAAGCGATAAGCCCTGCCAAAAGCCCAATCAGCAATCCCCCCGCCAAAGCGCCCGCCGCACCGGCAACAACGGGAGCAATGCTGCGGTTCAGATTCTCTGTGTCAAAGTGGAAGGCCACGCACACATCGCCCACTTCCGGACTGTCAGCAAACCGGGACAGGTTTTTCATGTATTTCTCCGCCCTCGGGATAAATCTCTTTTTGACGCTGATGGTCACCGCATTTCGGATCACCTGGTTCATTTGTTCGTTGATACTCTGATTATTGAGCGCCATGGCCACAAAAGTGGATTCCTCACTCTCCAGCGCACAGCGGACATCATTTTTAATCTCTTCGATGCAGTCCCGGACAGAAGATTCAAAATCTGACCTTTCTTTCTCAAAACAGGAATCCATGGCGGAAAGCTGCCCTTTCATCCGCTCTTCCTTTTCAGCAAGCTCTGATTCTGTAAGCCTGCTGCCCTCCAGCCGTTCCCTCAGATATTGATCCGTCCTTTCCGCCTGAGAAAGCACCAGTTTTCTGTATTTGCGAGCCAGGATCTCCCCGGATTGCTCCTGAATATCCTGCAGATAATTTTTCAATTCCTCTACATCACGCTCCCTGCTGCTGGTAATACAATAGCAGATATCCCGTTCCCCCAAAAAACGTCTCAGGCTTCCCTTCATCTTCTCAAAGGTATCTTTGAAATCCTCCTCATTACGTTTGTCATACTTTGTGATCACAACACACAACGGCATATCGTGAAGGCACAGTTCCCTCAGGATATTTCCGACGCTGCTGCGGACAATCATGTCGTCCGCCGGGAATGTCACAATGTAAGCCAGACTCTGCGGAAGATAGTCATCGATAGCCCTATTGTGTACCTCATAACCCGATTCAAATCCGGGCATGTCCACCATCATCACATCCGGGATCGTGCCCAAAAATTGCTTGTTGTTCAGGTGAATCCGGACACATCGATCCGTATCAGTATCTGGCTCAAACTTCCGATATTCATCCAGGGAAAGCTCCTTCTTTGTCCCGTCTTTTTTTATCACAGTGACATAATCATTCTCCGCTGTATATAAAATCTCTGCCGGCACCGCCGTCTCAGGCGTAATATCCTCTTTCAAAATACCTCTTGTATATCCCAGCAGGGCATTGACCAGGGCACTCTTTCCCGAGCTGAATTTCCCGATGATCGGTGTGCAGACCTTGGCAGTATCAATCTCATTTTCCAATGCGTCAAGCCCGGCATTGTCCAGCCCGTATGCGGCGTTAATTTCCCTGATTTGGTCTATTGCTATGTAAACCCTGTCCATCTAATTCTCTCCTCTTTTCTTTCATGGTTGCTCTTGAATGCGGGGGGCTAATATTCATCAAAATACGAGACTATGTATACATCCAAAAACTTATCCTGCTCCTCCGGTCTTTTGCCATCCTGTTGTCTCTCCATAAACAGGGCAACTCCATTACATGGTGCCTTCATAATTTCCATAGTTGTTGTTGAAGGATGAAAAAAATCTCCATTATTTTGCATTTCGTACGCCACAAGTACCATGCCACACTTTACAAACTTTCCTGTTTTCATACATTCTTGAATCGTCGACATTATTTGAGGAGTAGTACTGAATTCTTTCCATTCTAATAAGTTTACCGTCCCTATCAGTTTTCTCTGAGAAGCCAGCCATTCTTTTGAAATATAATCCGCGAAAGCGCCGCTCCAGCATCTGGCCTCCGGATAGGGTATATTCTCCAGCAGATCCAGATTACCCGTCAATCTGCTCTTTGCGACCAGACCGACCACAGACAATTCCTCCCCGCTATAGCCCATGATTTCTGCCAATCCCGCGATCAGAGAAAGCATCTGCTCCGATATGGTATCCTCAAGATTCGCGATTACAAATGCCTCCACCAGCCAGGAATCCTGATAGTTCCGCAAATCCTCACAGAACTTGTCCAACGCTTCTATATCAAACTCTGCGCCACGCTGATAAATTTCCTGTGCTGTATCATCCATGCCGCAGCCCGCTGCGAGCCTGCACAGATACAACAATCTCTCATAAGACTCCTGCCCATCCGTCACGATCAGATAAGCCAGGCTGTACACAAACTGATGCTTCGCAACATCCGGTGCCTCAGAAACGGACAGACCATAGAACGGCCATCGCCGCGCCTTCTCTGTAATCTCGGTATAAAAAGTTTTCCGCTGATTTGATGTCCTTGGCTTCATCTTTTCAATCTCCAGATGAAGTCTGGCAATGTGATCCTCAATGGAACGCAGTTCCGTCTGTAAATCCGTTAAAGTCATAACAATCTCCTTCTTGTATTCTAGTTCCAACCGTTCTTAAAAATCCAGGCCTTCTACTCTTTAATCCTCCCTAACCCGGATAAACCGGAATAGAAATTTTGCCATTTTGCGCAAAAAATCGTTTGTAAGTCACCTAACAGCCCCCAAATATTTCAACTCTCCCGTAAACGTGTTCCCCTCAATTTCTGCTTTCTGGCAATCAAAATATCCAACTGCAGCTTCTCTCAAACCTCTAATGCTATTTTGATTAATACACTTGCAACCCGAAAATGCATTGGCTATAATTTTTACCATATCATTTATGTTCATATACCCTCTGCCGCTTACAAAGACGCCGTAAGCTTCACGAGGATATGCATTTGACCTTGTTTGTACATAGCAATTTAAAAGCTGGTTTTCAATTAAAATCAGGTTATCATATACCCCAGAGTTCAAGAGAAAAACTCCACCATGTGCATCTGAATCGCATGTCACTCCGCAATTAATAAACTCGCAATTTTTTACTTCAAAATTATTTACCGAACTCAGATATCCCGCTCGATTATTGAAATCCTTCGCAGCACAATGCTCCATGACCACTTTCCCGATCGCATTGAATTGCAGATTTCCACCTGTACTGGAAAAATCACAATTTCTGAATACAACTTCCTCGCAGCCGTCAAACACCCAGTCATCCGTGATTGTGATAGCCAGATTTTCAAAAACCACCTTCCTCTCCTTATAAAGCGTGGGAAATATAATGCCTTTCGAGAGCTTCTTTTCCGGTGCTGTATAATGCTTTTCAGTAAGGGTATCCACCACAGCCCCGGCATAAAACTCTTTAATATAGGGTGCGGCATCCACATGCTTCGTTCGCTCCGTCACCTTCCCCTTCGCAGCGTCGTAGCAGGCAGAGTCCTGCATTAGCACCGACTTCGCAACCAGACAGAGATATTCAAACTCATCCAACCTCACATCCAACAGTTCCGCGAGCTGTGCCAGATACTCCTCATTTTCCTTTGTCCCCGCGCCCAGAGCAGACAGAATCAGCGCATCCAGGACAAAATAATATCTGACCTGTTTTTTTCTCATGGATGTGAGAAATTCATCGACATCCGTCTCGGTAATCTCCAGCGCCCGGCGCATATACTCCTCCATAGGTTCTTCCGCGCCAATCCCGTTAACAATCCGCCCCAGGAAAAGGGTCTGCATCTCCGTCGGGTCGTTCTCATACTGCACCACCGTGCCAAGCATTTTCAGATACAACAGTCTGCCGTATTCATCCAGCGCGGACAACTTTGGATTCACCAACGCATATTTCTCCGCATTCCGGCTCGTTAGTAATTTCTGTATTCCTTCCATATTCTTTATCTTATCTTCCATCGCCGTACCTCCTCCACTCACACGGATGATGCTTGATTTTTCATCGTGCCGATCAATTCCGTATAATTTTCCAGTCTGTGACACACATCGTTAATATGGATATCCTCTTGATTGACCATACAGGCCTCTCGGATCACCCTTACCAGTTCACCCTGGTACTCACTGCCGCCCGGTTTTTTGGTGATGACCGGTTCGATGCCCTCAAAAAGATTCTGCAGCATATCCACCAGAGATTTGTCCGTCCGGATACCCTTTTTCTGCTTATAAGCTTCGATCAGCTGCATCGGGTTCTGCACTTTATCCTGAATCAGATCAATCTCGGAAGGCTCCGGCATGGCAATACCGACCTGATCCGCTATATATTTGATTTCCGTAAAAAACTCATCCTGCAGTTCCTTTAAACGGACGCGGGTCTGCTTGAACTCCCGAATTGTTTTTTGCGTGTCATCCACAATCTTCTGCAGCGGCGTCAGGATTTCCTCTGCAACCCTGCTCTCAATCCTCTCAGCAGCCAGCTTTGTGATGGAGGTATTCAGGCGAGTCAGCCTGCGGCTTTCCTCCTCGATCTCTTCCTCATAAAAGGACTTGCACTCCGCGAAAATCCGCTTGAAATTGCGCGCAAAATCTGCCTCAGATACGCGCCGGTTCCACGTCGCGATCTGCTTTTTTATCTTTTCCGTATCCGATGCAATAAACTCCCGCAGCCTGTCATCCTCAGCCTGCTCCGTCTTGCTGGAAAAGGCCAGCACATCCACATATCGAATCCCCCTGATATCCAGTCCGGAGCGGATTTTTGCAATAATCTCCTGGAGATCATACAGGTTTTTCTTGTCTGCCTTGCTGACAATTATCAGTTTCGGAATGTCATCATTCAGTCTGCGAATGAACCTGATATCCTCCTCCGTCACCGTACCGACATCTGCCTGAACAAACCAAAGGATATAATTGCTGGAGTTCAGCTGCCTGCGGGCAGTCTCCTCATCTGTTCTGGCGGAATAATGTTCTGAAACCGGATTGGAATATCCCGGCGTATCCGAAAACGCAATATCTGCATACTGCTGCAGCGGAGTAGAAAACAAAATATTTCTCAATATATGCCCAAGTGTCACTTCGTCTGAAATTTTTCGGTCCTCATCATCCTCAACCGCGCCGAAACCATAGGCAATCTTTTTGATATCCCGAGGCGCCATCCGCACCTTCCTGTCAAAAATATTGATCCCCATCACCTCATGCTTTTCCCCTTGTACAATATAGGTGGGTACAGACGTGGCCGGGTCAATATCTGACGGCAGAACATTCCTCCCCATCAGGGCATTTAAAAAGCTGGATTTACCGCTGGAAAACCCGCCGCCCAGAGCCACGATGTTTTTGCCGATCAGCTGATCATACAGGATAAAATCCCGGAATTTCTCATATTCAGCCTGAAAATCTGTATAGAGCTCATAAAAATCCTCCGGTGCATGATCCTTTAACACTGCCGGTATTTTTTCCTGAATGATATTTTCTATCTTCGATAGATTCACCTTCATGTCATTTTCGCCAGTGTTTTGCTGAACAATACTGCACAACAGTTCAAAATTTCCGGAAAGCTTTTCATATACTTCCTCATCATATGTGCTCATATGTATCACAATCCCCTCTCCATTTATTTTATAGTTCAAACTCAAACCGCCATGGCAAAAATAAAATTGCGCCTTAGTGGAGCAATACTTTATTCAGGCTGCCGTGCGCAGTCACCAGGAATTTTTTTCTTTATTTAACATTTTCTTCCCCATTGTATTTCCTTAACGTATTTTCAGCCTCGATACATATATTTTCTTTAATCTCAACCGGAGAAAGGACCTGAACATACTCGGAAGGCTGGCTCCGCAGCCACATCTCTATCCCACTTCCGAAAACTTCCGCTGTCACGGTATACACACCGTCTTCCTCCTTCACTACCTGTGCAGTCGGCAACCGATCCAACACAGCATCAACATCCGGCCCGGCATAACGAAACTTTACTCGTTGGAGACGCCCGCCATACAT
>JAJBTR010000065.1 GCA_020860745.1 Lachnospiraceae bacterium
ATGTTGTGGCAGGAGGTATCAGATAGAGCAGCGATTTTAAATGGATTTTCCCGTAACTGTGAGCGCAGTGAACAGTTAGCGGTTAGTTTGACGAAGCAGGGAGGAAATTCAGTGAACTTCTGGGGACATCTTCACACCATCAACCATCATAAATGGCTTGTCATGAAAGCATGTTTTCGTGTGGGACTCTATAAACAGGGGCTTCTTCATGATCTGTCCAAATATTCCCCGGCGGAATTCCGGGTCGGTGTGAAGTATTATAAGGGAAATATGAGCCCAAACAACGCGGAGCGTCAGGAAAAAGGGTACACTTCCGCCTGGCTGCACCACAAAGGCCGGAACAAGCATCACCTGGAATACTGGATTGACTATGGCTCCAAAGACTCCGAGTTTCCTCTGGAGGGGATGCGGATGCCGGATAAGTATGTGGTTGAGATGTTTATCGACCGCATGTCGGCTTCGAAAAATTACCAGAAAGATGCTTACACGGACCGGAGCGCCCTGGAGTATTACGAGAAAGGGAAGGCGCGTCATGTGCTTCACCCTGAGGTGAGAGAACTTCTGGAACGGCTGCTTCGCATGCTTGCGGAAAAGGGAGAGGATTATACGCTGGATTATATCCGGCATGAAGTGCTCGGAAAGAGATAAGAGAACGGGAAAAGATAAGAGGTTTGACGAATCGGTCATCAGATGGTAGAATTTTGACGTGAAATGACAGGGTTTGTTTTGAAATTGCGGAATTATAAATCTGGAGGAAAAGACTATGATCGACGGAAAGAAAGTTTTATTCAGCGGAATGCAGGCCACCGGCAACCTGACACTCGGGAATTACCTGGGGGCTTTGAAAAACTGGCTGACCCTGAGTGATGAATATGAGTGTTTTTACAGTGTGGTGGATATGCATTCCATCACAATCCGGCAGGATCCTGCGGAGCTTCGCAGACGCGCACGGGCGCTTCTGACGTTATATATCGCGGCGGGACTTGACCCGAAGAAGAACTGCATCTATTACCAGTCCCATGTTTCCGGTCACGCGGAACTGGCCTGGATTTTAAACTGTTTTACCTATATGGGGGAATTGAACCGGATGACCCAGTTTAAGGACAAGGCGGCAAAGCATGCGGACAATATCAACGCGGGCCTGTTTACCTATCCTGTTCTGATGGCGGCTGACATTCTCCTGTACCAGACAGATCTGGTTCCGGTCGGCATCGACCAGATGCAGCATCTGGAGCTGACCCGCGATATCGCGCAGCGTTTCAATGCGATTTACGGGGATGTCTTTGTCGTTCCCGAGGCTTATGTGGGCAAGGTCGGCGCAAAGATCAACAGTCTGCAGAATCCGGAGAAAAAGATGTCAAAGTCCGATGAGAATGTCAATGCGAGCATCTATCTTATGGACGATCCGGACACGATCATGCGCAAGTTTAAGCGCGCCGTGACGGACTCCGAGGCATGCATCTGCTACAGGGATGAGCAGCCGGGTATCAAAAACCTGCTGAATATCTATTGTGCCTGCACCGGAAAGACGCCCGACGAGGCGGTAGCTGAGTTTTCCGGAAAGGGTTACGGCGAGTTGAAGACCGGCGTCGGGGAGGCGGTTGTCGCAGTGTTAAAACCGCTCCAGGATGAGGTGGCAAGGCTGTCGAAAGACAAGGCATACATTGATTCTATTATTAAGGAAAATGCGGAGAAAGCCAATTATTACGCAACAAAGACTCTGCGTAAAGTGCAGAAGAAAGTCGGCTTCCCTGTCAGATAAGGCAACGCTTGAGACCCGGCGTATGATTGAGAAAAGGGTGAATGAAAAACAGATGGATCACCTGCGCAGTTCAGCGGAGAGCGGAGGAATGGAGATTGTTATGAAAGAAAATTTTGCTTTGGGAGTTGACCTGGGATGGGTCACCCAGCTGGAGCATCTGGGATACAGCTGGATCGATGATGCGGGGAAGACGACAGACCCCATCGAGGCGTGTAAAAATATGGGAGCCAACGCGGTGCGTTTTCGCATTTTTGTAAACCCGCCGCAGGAGGCTTTCTGGCAGAAACGGGAGAACGAGACCTGCATGCTCGGCTTTTGCGATACGAAAAGTGTAGTTGAGGCGGCAAAGCGGGTCCGCGATCAGGGCATGGATGTGATGCTCGGTTTTCATTACAGCGATCACTTTGCGGATCCGGAGATTCAGGATATCCCGGAGGAGTGGAAAGATGACGGCGATGAAGCGCTGACGGAGCGCGTGTACCGGCACACGAAAGAATCCCTGCTGCTTTTTCAGGAAAATGGCGTAGAACCCCGGTGGGTGCAGGTGGGAAATGAGATCAACCACGGCATTATGTGGCCGAAAGGGAGACTGGAGGAGAATCCGGATGCGCTGGTGCGGTTTTTGAATGCCGGCTACGAAGCGGTGAAAGAAGTTTTTCCGGATTGTCAGGTGATCACGCACATGGCCGGTGTGAACAGTGAGGAATGGTGTATGCCGTTTCTGGACAATTTTTTTGCAAAAAACGGGAAGACGGATATCATAGGCTTTTCCTATTATCCGTACTGGATGCAGTTTGAGAGCGATAAGGATGCTCTGCTCGGATGGCTGACCATGTATGAGCAGAAATTTGGCAAGCCGGTGATGATCGTGGAGGTCGGCGCGGAGGACGAGGATGAGCAGGGGGCTTACCAGACCATACGACACTGTGTCGATGCGGTCAGGGAAATGCCGGAAGACCGTGGACTGGGCGTTTTTTACTGGGAGCCGGAGGTTCACCGCAGCGTTGTGCCGGATCACTATCCTCTGGGCGCGGCGCGGATTGCGGCGGATCACACACTGCAGTATACAAAAGCATTAACAGCTTATTTATAGTTTATGTATTTCTAATTGCGCGGTTGGATGTTCTGTTGGGCATCCGACCCCTTTGTTTTATATGCGCAGGGGTGCGTAAGGAATATTGTAAAAATACGATGGGAAAGGCACTTCCGGTTTCTTTTTACATAAAATGATAAGAAAGGACCGATTTACCGAGGTGCTTTTTTGCAGAAATCATTTTTGTCGCCGCTGGATACGGAGGAGGAACGATATTATCTGGAGCAGTTGAGCAGGGGAGATATCTCCGCCCGGGATATCCTGGTTGAGCGGAACATGCGCCTGGTTGCTCATATTGCAAAGAAGTATCTGAATACAGAGGAATCCATGGAAGATCTGATTTCCATCGGTTCTGTCGGGCTGATCAAGGCGGTGGCCACATTCAATCCGGGGAGGGCAAACCG
Organism: Lachnospiraceae bacterium; assembly: GCA_020860745.1. GTDB lineage: Bacteria > Bacillota > Clostridia > Lachnospirales > Lachnospiraceae > Eubacterium_I. The sequence goes on from JAJBTR010000065.1 coordinate 3,260, forward strand.
GCTTTCCTCCTATGCGGCCCGCTGCATTGAAAATGAACTTCTCATGTTTTGCAGAAGCAGAAAGAAACAGAGCAGGGAGGTTTCCCTCTATGATCCGGTCGGCGCGGACAAAGAGGGAAACCAGATTACTCTGGCGGACATTGTGGAAAGCCCGGAGCCGGAGCTCTGGGAGCAGGTTGCCTTAAAGAAAAATGTTGGGTTACTTTACGCTTTGATTCCGCGCACGCTGAACCGGCGGGAGCAGTATATTATCGGCAGGCGCTACGGCCTCTACAATATGCGTCCGGGGACACAGCGGGAGATCGCGGAATCTCTCGGTATCTCCCGTTCCTATGTTTCCCGCATAGAAAAGAAGGCATTGGAAAAATTAAAGCGTGCATTCTCTGTCGAATAGTGTTATACTCTTTCTACCGTATCTTTGTTGTACCAGAGTTTATCTATGTACAGTGTCATCACAACAGCCATTCATTATGGTTTAAATGCCGTCCCGGTGCAGGTGGAGGCAGACATCAGCGAAGGTCTGCCCTACTTCGAGATGGTTGGTTTTCTATCCTCGGAAGTCCGGGAGGCGCGGGAGCGGGTCCGCACGGCGCTGAAGAATTCCGGTTATCCGATTCCGCCCAAACGGGTGACGATCAATCTTACCCCCGCGAATATACGCAAATCCGGGACCGGCTGCGATCTGCCGGTGGCCGCGGCGGTTCTCTCTGCCCTGGGCTTTCTGGAGGATTCCCTTTTATCAGAGTATATCCTGGTTGGTGAAGTCAGCTTAAACGGCGCCGTTCTGCCGGTAAACGGCATTCTCTCCGCCGCGATGCTGGCGCAGAAAAGCGGATATGCCGGTATCGTAGTTCCGGAGGAAAACGCGCGTGAGGCCGCCATTATCACCGGAATCCGGGTGATACCGGTGAAAGATCTTTCTCAATTCATTGATCTTTGTGAAGCAGAATTTCCGAAGGAATGTTGTTTTTCTCCGATGCAGGAGGTCTGGGAGACATCCTATGCGGTTGATTTTTCTGAAATCTGCGGACAGCGGACGCTGCGCCGCGCCTGCGAGGTGGCGGTCAGCGGAATGCACAACCTTCTGATGATCGGACCGCCCGGATCCGGGAAAACAATGGCGACAAAGCGGATTCCCACGATTCTGCCGGATCTGAACCGGGAGGAAAAACTGGAACTTTCCCAGATTTACAGCATCTGCGGCCTCCTGGATGAGGAACGGATTATTAAAAATGAGCGGCCGTTCCGGAGTCCGCACCAGACATCCACACCGCCGGCCATAGCCGGAGGCGGCAGGGTTCCGCGTCCCGGTGAGATCAGCCTGGCGCATCACGGCGTCCTTTTTCTGGATGAGCTTCCCGAGTTTTCTCCCCGGACTCTGGAGGTGCTGCGGGAGCCGCTGGAGGAAAAACAGATTCACATCTCGCGCCTGGACGCCGCCATCACATACCCGGCGGACTTTCTGCTGGCGGCTTCCATGAACCCCTGCCCCTGCGGTTATTACCCTGACCGGAACCGCTGCAGCTGCTCGCCTTTTGCGATTCACAGCTATATCAACCGGGTTTCCCAGGCTCTGCTGGACCGCATCGACCTGTGCGTGGAGACAGCAGAGGTCAGCTTTTCTGAGCTGCAGAACAAAGAAGCCGCGGAATCCTCAGCGGAGATACGGAAACGTGTGGAGCGTGTGCATCAGGTGCAGTGTGAACGCTACGCGGGGAGAGAATACCATTTTAACAGCCAGATCACAGGTGCGGATATGGATCGCTTCTGCCATCTGGACGCGGACTGTGAACGGCGGATGGCGCAGAAATATGAGGAATACGGGTTCAGTGCACGCACTTACAACCGGACGCTGAAGCTTGCACGGACGCTGGCTGATATGGATGAGTCTGAGAACATACGGTGGGATCATCTGGAGGAGGCATTCTTCCTCAGGAGCCCCGATAAAAAATACTGGGGGTGATCTGAAATGAAATATGAGTATTGGATGGCATCGCTGTATCAGATCAACACAAACCGCCGCAGACAGGCCTGTGAACTGGCAGGCGGTGTGGAAAGATTGTATCATCTCCAGGAAAAAGAAGTCGAAAAGCTTCACATGTTTTCAGAAAATGACCTTCGGGTCCTCTGTGAAAGCCGTCAGCATTTTGACCCGGATCGGGAATGGGAAAATCTGAAGAAGAAAAAGGTGCGTTTTTTGCCTTTTTCGCATGAGGAGTACCCGGAAAAACTCCGGGAAATTTATGATCCGCCCTACGCGATTTATGTCCGTGGGAAGCTGCCGGATCCGGCAAAGAAAAGCGTGGCGGTTGTCGGGGCCCGTGCCTGCTCCGAATACGGGCGGAGCGTGGCACGGATGCTGGGGAGGACGCTGGCCGAACAACAGGTGCAGGTGATCAGCGGCATGGCGCTCGGTGTGGACAGCGCGGCCCATGCAGGTGCGCTCACCGGCGGCGGAGATACGTTTTCCATTCTGGGAAACGACTGCGATATCTGTTATCCGCGTTCCTCTGAAAACATTTACCGGAACATTCTGGACGGGCACGGCGGCGTGATCTCAGAACTGGCTCCGGGGACGAAACCTCTGCCGCACTTTTTTCCGATGCGCAACCGCATCATCAGCGCTTTCTCCGATGTGGTGGTGGTTGTGGAGGCCCGGGAGAAGAGCGGCTCCCTGATTACGGCGGACTGTGCGCTGGAGCAGGGAAAGGACATCTATGCTGTCCCGGGGCGTTATCAGGATGCCCTGAGCGCAGGGTGCAACCGTCTGATTGAACAGGGTGCAGGTATTCTCTATGACATGGAAAGTTTTCTGAAAAATACGAATATTGTCGAACAAAGAAAGAAAAAAGAGTGGAAACCGGATAAATTTCTACTTGAAAAAGAGGAAAAATTGGTGTATGGTAGTCTGGATTTGAATCCGAAATTTATCAATTCAATCATAGATGAGACTGACCTGAATCTTCTGACCGTTCTGCATGCGCTTGATATGTTAAAAAAGAAAGGCCTGGTTCAGGAGACGTTTCAGAATTATTTTTGTAAAAAATTGTAAGGATGTTTGCAGTATGGCAAAGAATTTAGTGATCGTGGAGTCGCCGGCAAAGGTGAAGACCATCAAGAAGTTTCTCGGAAAAAATTATGAGGTGGCTGCCTCCAACGGGCATGTCAGAGACCTTCCGAAAAGCTCCCTGGGCATCGATGTGGAGCATGATTTTGAACCAAAGTATATAACGATCCGCGGAAAGGGCGATGTGCTCGCCAATCTCCGGAAGGAAGTGAAAAAAGCCGATAAAGTTTATCTGGCTACCGACCCGGACCGCGAGGGGGAAGCCATTTCCTGGCATCTGGCGCAGGCGTTAAAGCTGGATGAAAAAAATATCCGGCGGATTACATTTAATGAAATCACAAAGTCGGCGGTGAAGGATTCGTTCAAACACCCGCGGGACATTGACATGAATCTGGTGGACGCCCAGCAGACCAGGAGAATGCTGGACCGGATGGTGGGCTACAAGATCAGTCCGCTGCTCTGGGCGAAAGTAAAGCGGGGCCTGAGTGCAGGACGCGTGCAGTCAGTAGCGCTCCGCATTATCTGCGACAGGGAGGAGGAAATCAACGCTTTTATCCCGGAAGAGTACTGGACGCTGGACGCCGTGCTGCAGGAAGACGGTGAGAAGAAGACGATGACCGCATCCTTTTACGGAGATCAGAACGGAAAGATCGCGATTCATAATAAGGAAGAATTAGACGAGATTGCCGGACGGATTGAGGGTCAGCCGTTTGAGGTCCTCGAGGTGGAAAAAGGGGAGCGTGTGAAAAAGCCGCCGCTTCCGTTCAGCACGAGCACTTTGCAGCAGGATGCCAGCAGGTATCTGAATTTTTCCACGCAGAAAACCATGCGCTTAGCGCAGCAGCTCTATGAGGGCGTCGATATAAAGGGGAGCGGTTCCGTGGGTTTAATTACATACCTGCGTACGGATTCCACCCGCGTGTCGGAGGAGGCAAAAGCCGCCGCGGCGGATTACATCGCGGAGCACTACGGCAGCAGCTATGTATCAGAAATTACGGCGGCCGGCAGTTCTTCCGCGCACATCCAGGATGCGCACGAGGCGATCCGTCCCACCGACATCCGCCGCTCGCCTGTGATGGTAAAAGAGTCCCTCACGCGGGATCAGCTTCGCCTGTATCAGATGATATGGAACCGGTTCGCGGCCAGCCGGATGACGCCGGCATACTATGAGACAACAACGGTGCGTGTCGGAGCGGGGGAGTACCGCTTTCACCTGGCGGCGTCCGCATGTAAGTTTGACGGATTTTTGTCGGTTTATGCATTGGAAGAAAAAAAATCAGATTCCGTAGTCCTTTCTAAAAGCCTGGAGGAGGGTCTGATTCTGCAAAAGAAAAAGCTGGAGCCGAAGCAGCACTTCACCCAGCCGCCTGCCCACTATACGGAGGCTTCGCTGGTAAAGACATTAGAAGAACTCGGCATTGGCCGCCCCAGTACCTACGCGCCGCCGATCACTACGCTGCTGGGCCGCAGATAGGTCGTAAAGGAGAGTAAAAACCTCTATGTCTCGGAGTTGGGCGAGGTTGTAAACAAAATCATGACGGACGAGTTTCCGACCATTGTGGACGAGCAGTTCACCGCGAACATGGAATCCCTGCTGGACGATGTCGAGAAGGGAACCGTGGAGTGGAAAGCGGTGGTGCGGAACTTTTATCCGGATCTGGACGCATCGGTCAAAGCGGCGGAACAGAATCTGGAAAAGGTCGAGATCGCAGATGAGGTCTCCGAGGAGACCTGTGATGTCTGCGGGAGAAATATGGTGATCAAATATGGCCCGCACGGAAGATTCCTGGCCTGTCCGGGCTTTCCGGAGTGCCGCAGCACGAAGCCTCTTCTGGAGAAAATCGATGTTCCCTGTCCAAAATGCGCGAAAGAGCTTGTGCTGA
>JAJBTR010000113.1 GCA_020860745.1 Lachnospiraceae bacterium
TGATTTCTTATATAATTTGTAATTATTAAAGGACAGGCAAATTTGCAGAAAAACTGTATCGAATTCCTGCATTCGTAAACTGATTTTTTACAGATTTATCTGGCGGGAACGCGACAGCTCGAAAATGTACCCGCAGGGCAGACCCAAAGCATTTTCAAGCCCGATTCGGAATAATTCCCAAAAAAGATAAAAAAGGATGAACAATTATGAACTACGAAGATCTCTATCAATCTCTGTTTCCCGATGAGAAAACCGCAAAGGAATACATTACCTCCATCCAGAACCTTTCCAAAAAAATTACGAAGGAAACCGAAAGCGGCGATCTCAAATACCTGGCCCGCGATCTTGACAATCTCGCACAGACAACTGCCGCACTGTCAGAAACAATCGAACGCCTTCAGTCGTATGTCGGCGCATTTGACAGCCGCGCCTATTTTGAGAGCGGCGACTTTGCCTCCCAGATGCTGGATATCTGCCGGGAACAGGATCTGGATGTACAGGGTGAATTTCCGGTTTACGAGATGTTCCCCTACCGCATCCGCCTGGACGTGGAAAATCAGGATGTCTACATGGATAAGAAACGCATCCAGTGCATACGTCCTTCCAGCTTTGTGAACACAGTGAAAGCCGGGCAGGAAAAGCTGCAAAAGGCTCATTTCAACGCGCAAAGCTTTGCCGGAGAACTTGCCGATGCCTATGACACGGCGATTATGAAACAGAACCGGCAGCCCGGATCTGACATGTACCTCACGACTCTGTATAAATTAATGACTCCTATGAGCCGCTTCCGCAAAGACTACAACCAGCAGAATTTTTCCTTTGATATCGCACGTCTCTACGCGGAATTTATGAACGGCATGAATGAGACAAAAACCGGCCGTCATTTTGACTTCGGCCCGGCACGCAATAATAAAAAAAGCAGTCCGTATTCTTGACGCAAACGGGAAAGAACAGTTCCTTGCAACAATCCGGTTTATGAACGATTAGAGGGGGCGCAAAAATGTCTGATTTTGAGAGCAATACCGCTGCCGGAAACAATTCCTGCGGAATCGAATTCCTGACCGGTTTCTGGAAGGAAAAATATCTTCAGGAGTATATCCCCCGCGGCGGGAGCAAGATTAAATTTATCACCGGCCGTCCCGGCAGCGGGAAAACTCATTTCCTGCGGCAGATGACAAGGCTTGCTCAGGAAGAACATTATAAGACCGTCAGTTTTTCCGCAAAAGACATCTGGATGCATGATTTCAGAGATATTTATGTGGAAATTCTGCGGCAATGCGATATCATGGACTGTCTGAAAGCAGCCAGCCTGTGCGTCATCCGCGAGATGGGCTACGACCCTGCGGAAATTCCGGATGGAATGAAATTTATCGATTACCTCTCACAGAACGGCGCCGGTGATCCCGTTACCCGCAGGGAAATCCGCGCGCAGCTGCGCTGCCTCTTTCTTGACAATCCCCTTCTGGACAACAATTTTGCCCTCGCCTGCAGCATGCTCACCGGCAGCATCCTCGGTTACCCAATTCTGGAGGAGCAGAATCAGGAGCTGCTGCTCGCCTGGCTGAACAGTGACCGCACAATCAAGATTTCCCAGCTTCGGGCGCTCGGCTTTTACCCTTCCAAAATCACAAAGTACAATGCGAGAAACATGCTCCGCTCGCTGGCGGAAGTGATACATATGGGCGGATATCCCGGTCTTTTCATCGCCATTGACGACATGGAGATACTGATCAGCCGCACAAGCCTGGAGGTCGTCCATTATACGAAAATGAAACGGGAAGACACTTATGAAAGTATCCGGCAACTGATTGATGACATCGACAGCATGCATTATATTTTCTTTGCCTACGCTTTCGACCGGGCGCTCCTGGACAATGAAAACGCCGGTTTGAAATCCTACCAGGCTCTGTAGATGCGCATTCAGAATGAAATTGTCGGCGAGCGCTTCAACCGTTTTTCAGACATGGTTGACCTGGACCGTCTGGCTGCGCAGGAGTACACGCCGGAAGTCATTGTCGCCATATCGGAATCCATCGCCAGACACAGGCAGAATACAGCAATGGCTCCGCTTGATACAGAGGGTGCAAAGGAACTGGCCGCGCAGGCCCGCACAGGCAGTTACGGCATCGCGCAGCTGATCATGGATGCCATGGAGGTGACACAGAATGGATGAGAAATATAGCAAGCACGAATTTGATTTTGAGGCACGACATATGATTGAGGCACTGCGCTCCGGCGTTCCTTCCCGCGCAGTCGGCGCCTGCTTCTCCGACGCACGTCCGAAAATCATGAGGGAGATCAACGGGCAACTCAGCCAGCTGTGCGAAAATCAGAAGTCCGGCGGAAAAATCATTGCCGGAAAATACGGTGAGGGAAAAACCCATCTGTTAAACACAATTTTCAACCTTGCCAGTTCTGAAAACATGGTGGTTTCTTATGTCTCACTCAGCAAGGAAACACCGATGGACAAGCTCTATCTGTTTTACCAGAAAGTAATCCAGAACACTTACCTGCCCCGGCGGCAGCAGCCCGGCTTTATGCAGGAAATGGAAAAAATCTCCGCAAACAGCCCTGTGGCAAATGAGATGTTGCTCTACGCCGCCAAACAGCTGGAGACGGACAAACTCTACTACCTGCTCCGCTCCTACCTCAACACAGAGGATTCCGATGAAAAATTTATCCTCCAGGCGGATATGGAGGGAGATTTCATCGCAAATGCAGCCCTGAAAAAAATCTACCGGCGGATCTTCCGCCAACCGGCAAAATACAATGTAAACTTCAGCAAAACAAAACACTGCACAGATTATTTTCATTTCATGGCACACCTGTTCCAGCAGCTCGGCTATCACGGCTGGGTCATCCTGGTGGATGAGACAGAACTCATGGGACGTCTCGGCAAGAAAACACGCCTGAAAGCCTATCAGAATATGGCCGGTTTTCTTCTCCCCGACCGCTGCCCGGAGGCCACGTTTACCTGGTTCGCGCTCAGCGCCTCCTATGCGGAGGATGTCATTGAGGGAAAGCATGAATACGAAAACCTGGAAGAGGTTTATCCGGATCAGCCGGACCCGATCCGTACGGTTCTGAACCTTTTAAACAGCGCGGAGCAGCTGCATCCGCTGACCAGAGACGAAATCAATGAGGTTCTGATAAAAATCCAGGATTTCCACGGCCGCGCTTACAGGTGGACGCCAAACCTGTCAGCAGACACGCTCGCACAGGCCACCCAATCCGGCGGATATCTCCTGCGCACGAAGATCCGGGCCGCCATAGAATTCCTCGACCAGCTCTACCAGTATGGAAAAGCAGGACGGACAACGATCAACGACTTGGGAGAAGAGACATTCGGGGAGGAAATACCTGCAATCGACGACTTCTAGAAAGGAACTATGATGTTATTTCTTTCGAAAATCGCAGATTTTTTTGGTGTCAGAGACGCATTTTACACAGTCGCCAAAACATGATATTATTACTTTCCAAAATCACAGATTTTTGAGTCTCTGCCCGCATGTATAGTATTTTCAACATTATGCTGCTCACGCTCTGACTTAGGAACTGTCCCGAAAGAATATACACAGATTGTGCTGGATAATGCGTGAAGCACAGTCTTTAAAAACGTAGCCGTAGCGGGCTACGGCGAGGCTTTTAGAGGCTGCGATTCGCGTATTAGCCTGTGCAAGATGTGCATATTCTTTCAAGACAGTTCCTTAATACACACTGAATAAAACAAATGACAAAAAAGAGATTATATGAAATAATTGAATTGAAATCGGGCACAGGCAAAGCAAGCAAAGGCTATGATTTTTTTATGATGGCTACCATTGTGGCAAGCCTGGTACCTCTGACATTTAAATCGTCCACTCCCCTCCTGGCCTTAATAGACGATATCACAGCCTGGGTATTCATCGTTGATTATACACTCAGACTCTTTACCGCAGATTATAAGCTGAACAGAGGAGCTGCCTCTTACCTGCTTTATCCGATTACTCCAACCGCAATTCTGGATCTGCTGTGCATATTACCATCCTTTTCCATCATTGCATCCTGGTTTCATCTATTAAAAGTTGTACGGCTTTTAAGAACCCTCAGAGTCTTGCGGACTTTCAAGGCTCTCCGGTACTCAAAGAGCATTGAGATCATCATGAATGTTCTCAGGAAACAGGGCAGTGCATTGATTACCGTGTTTGGACTGGCATTCGGTTACGTACTGATATCTGCACTTATTATGTTTAATATAGAACCGGAGATCTTTGATACATTTTTCGACTCCGTTTACTGGGCTGCAATCAGCCTGACATCTATTGGATACGGAGATATAGCACCGATGACCTCTATCGGCCGGCTGATCACTATATTATCTGCATTTATAGGTGTGGCTATCATCGCATTGCCCTCAGGCATTATCACTGCGGGGATATTGAGCGAAATACAACAGGAGAAGGAAAACGACACTGATAAATGAAAAAAACTATCCAGGACAGTACTTCGCACTTGCTGCGAAGTGCGTCTGATGACGTAACTTACACCGGGAAAAGTCCCATCGCGCAGCGATTCCAAATGGACTTTTCCTCGTAACTGTGAAGGTACCGAACAGTTACGAAAAATCCCGAAACAGGAGTTCTTACCATGACACAAAACGACTACGAAAACCTCGGAAGTAAAATGAAAACGCTTCGCATACAAAATAATCTGACACAAGCTGAAGTTGCCGCCGCTCTCAACGTGACTCCGGGCTATATCAGCAATGTCGAAAACAACCGAACCGCCATGTCCCTGCGAATTCTGGTCTATTATGCGAAGCTCTTAAATATCTCGCTGGATTCTCTGATCGGAAGAATTGATTCCGAATACCAGGACACCGCACTTGACAGGGAAATCATGGACGAACTGAAGGACATGAGTCCCGAAACCAAACAAAAGCTGCTGCAAACCATCCGCCTATGGAAAAACCCATAACGATTCACCTGCGGCAGACATTCTTATCCTGGTTGGACAGGATGTATCCCAGCCTGGATAAAAACAGAATAGATACGTTCTCATTTGCGCAAAAAATACCAGAAAGCGTCTGCTATTCCTGCTGCCATGTTGCCCTGCTATCCCTGCTCTCCCGCATAACCCTTATCCACATTAATCGCACAAAAATACTCCTCACCCAACTCTGCTTTTACGGTTTCCTTTATTTTCTCTTCCAATTGCTTATCTGTAAGCTGATACCGAAACGGCACCAGCACGTCAAAAATCAGATTCGAATGTGTCGGACCTGCTACCACACGGAAATCGTGCACGCCGATCTTCGGGTCAATCGCATGAATGATTGACGTTGCCTTTCCTTTCAGCAATTGCACCCGCTCATCCATTGTCACGACCGGATCCATATGTATCACGGCATCACATCGTAATTCCCGCTTCAGTTCGTGCTCTATATTATCAATCGCATCGTGCAATTTCAGGATATCCCCCTCACATTGATTACATAGTTTGTTTTCTCTATAATAGTTTTACCTGTTTCTTCAAAATTTACTTTCTGTAAAAATACATCTTACAGCTTATTATACTTATCGCTTTTTCCTTTTGCTTTCTCCACCGGATACTTTGTCTCATTCTGTGACATCTTCATATTCACAATATCATCCGCATCAAGTCCCAGTTTATCCAGAAGATTTTGACTGTATACCAAAACATCCGCCAGTTCTTCTTTGATGTGCTGCAGATCATATTCATCTTCTGACCACTGGAAACATTCCAGCAGTTCTGCCGCCTCGATCACAATTGATTTCGCAAGGTTTGCCGGCGAGTGAAATTGATCCCAGTCCCGGTCATCTGTAAATTTCCGGATTCGGTCTATTGTTTTCTGTTTCATGTCTTAAACCTGCCCAATTCTTTCTTTTAGATACTTTTTCATGCCAGAATCCGTACAATAAACACAGCATCCTTTTATGCCACGAGTCAGTAGAGTTCTGTATGTATTTTTAATAATCTCATCCGCTCTTTTTTTGCTTCTTTCGGATTCTCCCTGTACATTTTCTTAATTCCTTTCAACGATTGATCCGTTCGAGCTCTTTTCGTAAAATCTGTAATAACCTCTCCGTTTTCATAACGCATATCATCGCCAATAATAACACCGACATAATCAAATTCAAGACCCTGAGCTGTATGAATACACCCCACTTCATTAACAGAGGACTCACTTACCGCGAAAGGTTCCCCGTCATGAAGATTCCAGCTCATCTCAAAATCGCCAATCTTTATATCATGATAATCAGTATTATTCTGCTCTTTTTTAACCATTCCCAACAATATCCCGCAAGAATTCTCGAACGATTATTCTTTCTGTTATGCTCTAGTACAATATCTCTCATTTCTTCCGGAGAATCGCAAATTCTAATATCGTAATCCAAGCCTTCCAGATCATAATTTGCCGTCTCTCTGATATCAAATACATCGTCGATCCAAGCCAAATATCCATCCGATCCGTTGCACCGAAATTGAGACTGTAATTCCAGATGATAAATCATGGAGTCTTCCTCCTTAGCCCATTTTTCAATTTCTTCAACAGAGCCAATGTCGTCCATGGTAACTCTTTGACTTTCGTCTATAAAAAAACACTGCATGAGGAAGTATGAACAATTTCTTTAATCTGATTCTCTCCCTTATTGTGAAACATACCGGATTTCTCATTTAATCGATAAGCCTCGTCCACCAGTAAAGTATTAACAACATTATTTCCTGCCTCCGTATATGTTCCTGATCCTTTAAACATATTATCTACACTGAATTTTTTCATCTGTCCCTTCAGTTTTCTAAAATACACCTGTCTCGGTGCACTATTCTTAGACACATACTGTACCAGTTGATCACGCATCGTCAAATCAGCAAGCAGATTTACAGCAATTACCGTTTTCCCGGTTCCCGGTCCTCCCTGCACAATCACCGTGCGTTTCCTGCCATCCTTCTGCGATAACTCTGACAAACGAAATATTTCCTCATAGGCGACCTTCTGATCATCAATCATGATAAATTCTTTATTGCCCTTCAGCATCGATGCAATCGAATTTTGCAAACTTTTCGACGGTCGAATTTTCCCATGGTCAATCAGATAAAGCAGGTCTTTTTTATCCCCTTTTACGATGAATTTTTTTATAAATGCTCTTAATTTGGATAATTGTCCTTTTGTAAAGACCGGCGCGTCGTCCAGATAATCCTTATACTGCTCGGCATCCAGAGGATCATTTGTACACCGAATATAATTATGCAGACACGCGCACGGATGCAAACCTACTCTCTCATCCTGAACGGACGCATTATAATCATAAATCAGCCTTGCATAGGACCATGCCTGATAAGAAGGATGCACCACTCGGCGTTTTGCTCCACCCGTGTATGTCTCTACCAAGGCATCTGTCCCATCAACTTTCTCCAGATTCTCCCACTGTTTCAATTCAACAATAACAATATTTGATTCATTCGAATCATCATATCCCGATAGCATAAAGTCTACTCGTTTTGATGTATGCGGAATATTATATTCAATCGCTACACCTGCGTCAGGGGGAATCGCACTGTCATTTAAAACCTTGTACATATAATTCAAAGAATTTTCCCAAGAGCGAAATTCCGCTTTGGCAGTATGCCTCCCCATTTTTCTCAAAATATTTTCTACAATCTCTATAGCGATCGAATCATTTTCACAACTTGATAAAAAATCGGTTTTTAATCCATCATAAACAATCATTTTTTTCCTTTATAATTATCTGTCGTTACCCTTTATAGTATAGCAATCGTTATGCAATTCCCAAAACAGCTCACTTTAAGGCATAGCAACCAATTATTTTCCCTATCTGTACTATATCGCTGCGTCCGGTAAATTCAAATTTTACTTTTCCTAATCCAGAAAAATACATTTCCAATTCACTGTCAAGATCCAATACCCCCGCTGTTTCAACAGAAAAAGCACTTACTTTGGAATACGGCAATGAAGAAAAATCTTTCTTCTTACCCGTCACGCCCTGAACATTAACTGCAATAACACGCTTATCTGTAAACACACAATAATCTCGAATAGCTTTGTACACACCAATAACGTTTTTTCCATCAATCAGCAATGGTCCTATCTGATCCATCACTACTTTAGGATCTGTTTTGCTCATCTTCAAAAATGCACCGTTTTTAAAATCAATCACGACTTTCCCTCCTTAGATTTGTTG
>JAJBTR010000195.1 GCA_020860745.1 Lachnospiraceae bacterium
GAAAGATACAGGATATGATCAGCGGAACATTTGAATATGACCGTCCGTCTCTCTTCCTGGAGGAAGAGAAGCTGGACTTTGCTGTCGTTGAAAATGAGACATACAGCGGCTCTTTTTCTCTGAAGAGTTCCACGGAGGAGCCGGTGCGCGGTATTGTGACCTGCGAACATCCGGCGATCTGCATCCTGACGCCGGAGTTTGACGCTGCGGCGGCGGAGATCCGCTTTGACTTTTCCAGCGATCTGGCGACGGAGGGAGAGACGGAGGAGGGAACCTTTGTGGTTACGAGCAGCTCCGGAGAATATCTTTTTCCGTTTTCCGCCCGCATCAGCCGCCATTATCCGGATTCGTCCATCGGCCGGATCAAGACGGTCAATGATTTTACGAATCTGTGTAAGCTGAACTGGGAGGAGGCTCTGCGCATCTTTTCCTCCCGCTATTTTTGCAATATTTTCCATGAAAATTCCGAATATGAGACTCTTGTATACCGTGCGTTCACCCGCAACCGCCATACTTCCCATGAGATGGAAGAGTTTCTGATTGCAGCAGGCAGAAAAAAGCGCAGTGTGATTTCTGTGGATAATCCTGAGCGCACCTATGTGGTGCGGGACAGTGCCATCCATGCGGCTGTGGATGTGGAAAAGTCTGAGTGGGGTTATGTGAGCATCCGTATTTCCTGTGAAGAGCCTTTCCTGACTCTCGGGAAAAAACATCTGCAGACATCTGATTTTACCGGGAAGCACGCCGAGTTTGATTTCAGGATTGACCCGGAGCGGATGCACGGCGGGAAGAATTACGCGGTCATCACGCTGGAAAGCGGATTTCAGACAGAGCGGATGGTTCTCACCTGCATTTGCAAGGGCAGGCAGCCGGATCAGATGCGGCTTTCGTTTGTTTCGGAGGACGACCTGGAGGGGCATTCCTATGCGTGGAAAAAGCGCCGCTGTTATTATCTTCTTGAAAAAAGCTTTTTTGCTTATAATCTTGGCACGAAGCCGGAGTCGGAATGGATTCCGGAGTCCATTCACATCATACAGCAGGCGGAGACGGCGGAGATCCAGGGCCGCTGGCTGAACCTGTTTCTCGCTTATTTCTACTGGAAAGCGAAGGATACAGACCGGATGACGGACCGCATGCTGTCAGTCCCGCGCAATACCAGGACAGCCCGGACGCCTCTGGGCGCGATGTATCTGTATCTTCAGACGCTGAATGACCCGCAGGAGAACCGGGAGGAGGCGTTTGCGCGGATTCGCGCGATCTACGCGAAGTACCGCAGCCACCCCATCCTGAACTGGGTGATGCTGCAGATGGATGAATCTCTGCTGCGCAACCCGCAGCGCAGATATCAGTGGATCCGCCAGTACATGACAACTTACAGCGACAGCCCCATCTTTTATCTGGAGGTGGCAAAGGTGCTGCAGGCATATCCGGAGATTTTAAACAGCCAGGATGATTTTGATTTCCATCTCATCTGCTGGATGTCCAGGAAAAATCTGATCAATCGGGAGCTTTCGGTTCGTATCCAGGGGATGACGCAGGGAAAGAGAAGCTTTCACCGCAATTATTTCCTTGCTCTCGGCAGGTGTTATAAGAAGTTTCAGGATGACAGTTTTGTCCGCACGATCTGTGTCTACCTGATCAATACCAGCCGGTATGGGGAGGCTTTTTTCCCCTGGTTTCAGCGGGGAGTGGAGCAGCATCTGAAGATTGCCGGACTGTACGAGGCTTATATGCTGTCCTGGAGCCGTTCCATGGGTGAGCTGCCGCCGGAGATAGTGCGCTATTTTTCCATGAACAGCACCCTGCCCGCACGCCGGAAAGCAATGCTGTTTGCCTATGTCGTCCGCAATAAAAACCGGCTGCAGAAGGACTGGCCCGCCTATATGGTCTTGGTAAAAAATTTCGCGCTGAGCGAACTTTCCAAAGGACATATGAACGACGACCTGGCTGTGATTTATGAGGAACTTCGGCGCAGGATGCCGGTCGGCGAGTGGAACCAGATCAAAAGGGACGCGGAGAACTGTTATAAAGTGACGGTTGGCGAAAGGAAAGTGTTCTCAGTGCAGGCAGCACAGGGGCGCAGGACCGTTGAGGAGCTTACGGGTAAATGTGAGCAGGAATATGCCGGGAATGCACTGACAGCACAGAGAAACGCAGGTTCTGCAGAATCTGTGGAAAAATGGCGCGGCGAGGATGTCCGGACTGCACAGAACAGTTCCAATCTGACCATACGCCGCACACCTGTCTCCGGCGACCATGCATATATTTACCTGTATCATCGCCCTTACGTGATTCTCTATGAGGGGGCGGACGGTCTGCTTTACGTATCCATAGACGGCAGCCGGGTAAGTAAGGCGCTTCCGGGGAACAGTCTGCTCGGCTCTGACCGGAACGGCATGGCAGAAGAGAAACCGGCGGAGGGGAATCATCTGTTGAGAAGCGATGGCGAGCGTCTGCAGCGGATGGAAGGTTCTATCGATGAGATGACAGATCTGCTGATGGCCGCGAGGGACAGAGAATTTCCTGTGGTGGCGGCTGCACAGCAGCTGATGATCCGCATGCTTTTCACCGGGTATCTGGGAGAGCGGCATGAGGAGGTATTTCAGATTTTACAGAATGATGCTGAGTCGGAGGAGTTGCTGCAGGCCTATGTAAGTACCCTCAGCCGCAGCTTTATGCTGAGCGATTATCCGCTGCCCGGAACAGTCTATCACTTCATCGGCGACCGGCTTATACAGAATAAGCGGATGAATGCCTGGTGTGTGACGGCTTTTACGCGGATGCATCTGCGGTATCGGGAGGAGAAATATGACGGTACGGCGGACCGGATCCTGAAGAAAAGCCTGATTCAGGGCGATTATTTTCCGTTTTATTCAGAACTGTCCGATGAGAAAAAACGCCGTTATCTGCTGATCGGTATCTGTGTCATCTCTTACCAGGAGAGAGAAAAGCAGACTTTTTATGTGGAGCTTCCCGATGGCACCAGGGAAGTCTGCCGGGAGGTTCTGCCGGGATGGTACACGTATCCCCTGTCTGTCCTGCCGGGGGAGGTCTGCGCGTACAGAATCGTAGATGTCAGCGGGCAGACCAGGGTCAGCGAGAGCATCCGCGGTGCGGAGGAAGACACAGCGGCTGCCGGGACCCGTTATGAAAAACTCGGGCAGATGGGCGATGTGCAGACAGACAGAAAAGCGCAGTATGAATACACTATGATGAGCGATATGGTAAATGTGTTATTCACACCAATCAAGGAGTAAACCGTGGCGGAGAAGAAGAAATTGTTTATCGGAATCGATCTGAATCAGGAGCGGGCGATGGTCACACTCTATCATGAGGGGATTGCGGAGATGGAAACCGTATCCACAATACCGGGGCAGAACCATTATCAGATTCCGCTCGCTGTCTTTTGTACCGGTCAGGGCAATTATTTCTATGGAGATGAGGCCGTAAAGCGGCGGAACCGGGCGGACGGCACATATTTTGACGACCTGTATGCGCAGTCAGAGGATCCGGAACATGTCCCTCACCGGAATATGCTGGTGCAGTTTCTCCGGAGGCTTCTGAAGTTCCGGGAGCGCTTTGCCGACTGGGAGAATATGGATTCTTACCTGGCCGTCGCGGTGCCGGAAATCACGGATGAGATCGTCGCCCTGTTTCGCTTTGTCCGTGAAGAACTGGAATTTTTGCCGGAACGGTTTCAGCTGATGGATTACACAGAGAGCTTTTTTGCCTATGTCTACCACCAGGATCCCGGCATCCGCCTGCATGACGTGGCATTGTTTGATTTCCGGAATGACAGAATTGTCTGCGCGACGATCCACTCTGACGGATATGGGAAAATCAAGCGTGTTTCTTCCGATAAAAAGGAGTGGACTGTCCCGGATTACCTGCTTGCACAGGACGAGGGAAAGGATGAGTTTTTCGCCAATGTGGTGCGCGAGACATTTGCAAAAAAAATCATCTCCGGCGTCTACCTGATCGGCGATGGGTTTGACGGCGCCTGGATGCAGGAATCGCTGCGGGTGATCGGTCCGAATAAGCGGGTGTTTAAGGGAAAAAACAGCTATACTATGGGCGCCTGTTACGCCGGTTACCGCAACGTCGTCACCGATGGGTGGCAGTATTATTACGACGCGGCGTACAAGCTGCAGGGGGAGCTCTCCCTGAAAGCGATGCGCCGCGGGGAGCCCTGTTTCCTCCGGTTGACACAGCTGGGAGAGAACTGGTTCACCCCGACGGAGACATTTTACTTTCTCTACGACGGGGATCCGGTTATTGAGACACGGATTCGTGTTCGCCGGCAGATGAGCGCGAAAATCGAATCCTTTACGCTGGATTACCTGCCGGAGTGTCCGCCGGGAAGCATCCGCCTGGGCGTGCAGGCGGTGCCGGTGAGCGGAAACAGGGTTGTGCTGCGCGTGTGGGACGACGGCTTCGGGGAACTGTATGAGAGTACCGGAAAAGTGTGGGAATTTCCGTTGGAGCTGTGAAGTGAGAGCATGTGGCATGGTTTGACAGACGGATGTGTAGGATATATTCTACGCATCCTATGCAGAGATGACTGGCAAATTTATTCATACCGTTTGATAAGAGTGTAAAAAGGAGGCGTTTTGCGATATGCTCCGCTTAATAGAGAAAGAAAAAACAGAAAATCCATTCTATCATGAGAATATCGCTATCCATCTGTATTCCATGGAGGAACTATGTTTTTTTATGGAGGAGAATACTTACCTGATTGATCCCTCCTGGGTGAATGAGGAGTTATTTGTCTGGCTGGAGACCGAACTGGGGGAAAAGAAACTGGCGCAGGATCTCCGGGTAACGCTTCGTATGAAAAAAGATGTGTTTTCCTGCGCAGAGCAAATTTTTGCGGAGTCCGGATTTTACGCAGACCGCGATATGGAGCGGATCCGCGCTACGCTGAACCGGATGCAGGGTCGGACCAGGATGGAGCGGCGCAAGATGAGCGGCGATCTTTTCCTGGATGCGGGAAAATACCGCCAGGCAGCGTATATTTATATGGAGCTTCTGGAGGAGGAATACGCCCTGCATATGACGGAGGAGCTCAGGGGCAACATTCTTCACAATCTCGGCGTGGTCTATGCGCGGCTTTTTCTTTTTCCGGAGGCGGCGGAGTTTTTTGCGCAGGCATATGCGCTGCAGAGGCGGCAGGAGAGCCGTGACGCGTATCTGTATGCCATGAATTATATCGATGATTCCTGGCCGATGAAAGAACAGATCATGAATCTGAATTTTTCCGTGATGAAAGAGGCGCTGGAACACCTGTCAGAGACAGCGGATCAGGAGGAATACTATGTGGAAAGAAAAGAAGTATCCAGGGCGGCCGCGGCATTTGACTGGAAATCCTCCCAGGCGGCGCTGATCGGAAGATGGCGGGAAGCGTACCGGAAGATGATGTAGCAGAAAAGAACTGTGAAAGAATGAATCTTCACATTTACCTTGTCTGTAAAAAAGGATATTGACAAGCAGATTTGCCTGTGGTAGGATACTAAAGATGCCGCACAGTGAGGTAGAAGTCTGCGCTTTTTGCAGCACCGCAACTGGCGAGTAATGATAATAGGAGGTGCCATATGTACGCAATTATAGCAACAGGTGGTAAGCAGTACAAAGTATCCGAGGGCGATATCATTACCATTGAGAAGCTTGGTAAGGAAGCTGGTGAGACAGTTACTTTTAATCAGGTTTTAGCTGTCAGCGATGAGACGTTCCAGGCGGGAACACCCACTGTCGAGGGCGCTACCGTGGATGCAACTGTCGTCGCGAACGGCCGTGCGAAGAAAGTAATCGTTTACAAGTATAAGAGAAAAACCGGTTACCACAAGAAGAACGGACACAGACAGTCTTATACCAAAGTTAAGATCGACAAGATCAACGCTTAATTATGGTAAGGATTACATTTTTCCAGAATCAGGAGCAGCACCTGACCGGATTTGACTGTCAGGGTCATGCGGAATACGCGGATGAGAATGATATCGTCTGCGCCGCGGTATCCGCACTCGTCATCACATGCATCAATTCCATCGAGACGCTCACGGAGGACAGGTTCTCCTGCGAGAGCGCTCAGGAGGACGGCAGGATTGTCTTCCGGATGCAGGGGGACAGCGGGAGCGGTTCACAGCTTCTGCTTCGATCGCTGGCACTGGGACTGGAGGAAATGGAAGGTAACTACGGAGAGTTTATTGATTTGATCTTTGAGGAGGTGTAGGACATGATGAATATGGATCTTCAGTTTTTTGCTCATAAAAAAGGTATGGGTTCTTCAAAGAACGGCCGTGATTCCCATTCCAAGAGACTGGGAGCGAAGAGAGCAGACGGGCAGTTTGTGAAGGCTGGCAATATTTTATACAGACAGCGCGGCACAAAGATTCACCCGGGTACGAACGTAGGAAGAGGCAAGGACGACACACTGTATTCTCTGGTGGACGGTGTGCTGCGGTTCGAGAGAAAAGGAAGAGATAAGAAAGTCGCTTCCGTTTATCCGGTTGCTTCCAACGAATAATTGACTTTGAGACCCGGCTTTTATGCCGGGTCGGTTTTTTGCATCACAGGAAAGAATTTGCTGTTGTAAAATACGAAAGTATACGATTTCCTATGATAGAAAAACACTCCATGAGGAATTAATTATGTTTGCAGACCGCGCAAAAATTATTATAAAATCAGGAAAAGGCGGAGACGGGCACGTGAGCTTCCGCCGGGAGAAATATGTGCCGGCGGGCGGACCGGACGGCGGGGACGGAGGCAAGGGCGGCGACGTTATCTTTGAAGTGGATACAGGCCTGAATACGCTGACCGACTACCGTCACAAAAGAAAATTTGCCGCGGAGCACGGCAGCGACGGGCAGAAGAGAAAGTGTTCCGGAAAAAACGGCGAGGACATCGTGCTGAAGGTTCCGGCCGGGACTGTGATCCGGGACGCGGAATCGGGGAAAGTCATCGCGGACATGTCCGGCGGGAATAACCGGCAGGTCATTTTAAAAGGCGGCAGAGGCGGCAAGGGAAATTATCACTACGCCACGCCGACGATGCAGGCGCCGAAGTATGCGCAGCCAGGGCAGCCCTCCGCGGAGCTGGAGGTTCTCCTGGAACTGAAAGTTATCGCGGACGTGGGTCTGGTTGGCTTCCCGAATGTGGGGAAATCCACGCTTCTTTCCAGAGTGACCAATGCCCGGCCGAAGATTGCAAACTATCACTTTACGACGCTTGACCCGAACCTGGGCGTGGTGGACCTGGACGAGGAACACGGCTTTGTGATCGCCGATATCCCGGGTCTGATTGAGGGCGCCTCCGACGGCGTCGGACTGGGGCATGAATTCCTTCGCCATATCGAGCGGACGAAGGTCATCATCCATATCGTGGACGCCGCTTCCACGGAGGGACGGGATCCGATTGCGGACATCTACGCCATCAACCGGGAGCTGGAGGCCTATGATGCAGACCTGGCGAAGAAGCCGCAGATCATCGCGGCCAACAAAATCGACGCGATTTACGACGGCGGGGAGAGCGGGAATCCCCTGGAAAGACTGCGGCAGGAGTTTGAACCGCAGGGCGTGCAGGTATATCCGATCTCCGCTGTCACCGGACAGGGACTGTGGGAACTGCTTTACGCCGCCTGGAACCTGCTGCAGACCATAGACGACGCCCCGATCGTGTTCGAGCAGGAGTTTTTTCCGGAGACCGCGCTGTTCTCCGACCAGCCATATACGGTTTCCTATGATGCGAAAGAGAGCGAATATGTGATCGAGGGGCCGCGGATTGAACGGATGCTGGGATATACCAATCTGGAATCCGAGAAAGGATTCCTGTTTTTCCAGCGGTTCTTAAGGGAACAGGGGATTATAGAAGAACTGGAGAATCTCGGCGTTCAGGAAGGCGATATCGTTCGGGTCTGTGAGATCACCTTTGAATATTATAAGTAAAAAGGTATGTTGTGCGTGGCAGTACAGGGTCAGTACAGGCGAGTGTTTGTAACGTTCCAAAAAGTAAGGTTCTAAAAAATACCAAAAAGTAAGACTCCAGGGTTGTTTCATGAAGAAATTTTAAACATAAGATAAATGCTGAATTTAACG
>JAJBTR010000428.1:0-262 GCA_020860745.1 Lachnospiraceae bacterium
ATACTGCCGATGATGCCGGAAGAGATGCGCGTCATGATCCCCGCCGCCCTCCAGATTCCCAGCAGTTCCGCCACAATTGCCTTTTTCACATCCATATTCAGCAGCGCGGCGACCAGGGATCCGGTCCATGCGCCGGTCACCGGAAGCGGGATACCCACAAAAAGCACCAGCCCCCAGAACTCATACTTTTCCACCTGTCCCCTTTTTTTCATTGCGCGGTGTTCCCGGCGGTCACCCCGCGGCCGGACCGGACGACCCCGCC
>JAJBTR010000428.1:272-8079 GCA_020860745.1 Lachnospiraceae bacterium
AAACGGAATCGGAATAAAGTTGCAGAAATCGCGGATCAGTCTCCCTTTCCACATCGTGATATCCAGCAGACTCGCCGCCAGAATACCGCCGCGCAGTTCCAGTATCGGGAAAAGGGAAATGATAAACACCATAACCTCGCGGGATACATGCTGTCCCAGGGGGCTGTTTACAAACCATGTTACAAGACTCTCCATCCACTATACCTCCTTAACTTCGAGTCGTGCATCTGCAATTCTCTGTGTGTCCCGAAGCATCACAAATACTATCTGCCTGCCCTCGATGTGCTTTTAAAGCATGATCGCTCCGCCGGAAATACACGTTCCAGCATCATACCGTCTGTCTCTCTGCCAGATACCGCTCCAGGAAATCAAGGAAAACATCCATCTCCCCGTCCGTCCCGATGGTAATCCGCAGGTAGTTATCAATGCGGGGTTTATCAAAGTACCTCACATAAATGTCCTGCTCCCGCAGCGCGGCAAACAGTTCTTTCGCCGGGCAGCTCTTATGGGTAGCAAAGATAAAATTGCTCCGGGAATCCCGGAAAGAAAATCCCATCCCGCGCAGACGCTCTTTTGCCCGCTCTCTGGTCGTAATGATTCTCCGCGTGGTATTTTCAAAATACTGCCGGTCTGCCAGGGAAGCCACCCCCGCCGCCAGTGCCGTCTGATCCATCGTATACGAATTGAACGAATACTTCACATCATTCAGGTACCGGATCAGCTCCGGGCTCGCCATAGCATAACCGATGCGCATACCGGCCAGCGACCGGGACTTGGAAAAAGTCTGAACCACAATAAGGTTATCATATTTTTCCAGCAGGGGCAATGCCGACCTGGCCCCAAAGTCCACGTAAGCCTCATCGACGATCACAATGACATCCGGATTGTGGTGGAGAATATCCTCGATATCCTCCTGCGGACACTCCACACCGGTGGGTGCGTTGGGATTCGGGAAAATCACACCGCCGTTTTCCTTATAATAATCCTCCGGCACGATATCAAACCGCTCATTCAGCGGCTGCGTCTCATAGGGAATGCGGAACACATCCGCCCAGACATCATAAAACGAGTATGTAATATCCGGAAAAAGAATCGGCTTTTCACTGTTAAAAAAAGTCAGAAAGCACATGGCCAGCACATCGTCTGACCCCACTCCCACAAAAACCTGCTCCGGTGCAAGCCCCATCTCCGCAGCGATAGTGTCTACCAATACTCCCGCAGTCGGGTCAGGGTAGAGACGGAGACGGTCAGCTTCCATCTCCCGCAGCGCTTCGGCTACGCCGGGCGCCGGCGGGTAAGGGTTCTCATTGGTATTCAGTTTGATCATTTTCGTTTTATCCGGCTGCTCGCCCGGTGTATATGGGACGACGCGCCGGATGTTGGATTCCCAGGCTTTCATGGTATCCTCCTCAGCATTTTTTGACGGATGTGGGAGATACCTTCAACCTGCTGTTCGGCAACCGGGATAACGCTCCGCTGAACTAAGCACTTACTGTAGCTGTTCACTGCGCTCACAGTTACGGGAAAATCCATTTAAATTCGCTGCGCGATGGGGATTTTCCCTTGCACAATCTACGTTTTCAGACGGTCAGCACAGTAAATGTGCAGACCTGCACTTAATAACAATTGGCCAGTTTAAGACGCTCAGTATAGCCTTTCAAGCGCTGGATTTCGTCTCCGCTAAAAACATCCCTTCAAAGTTACCTCACATCAGGTTGAAAGCATCACCCGCATCCTGTGCTAAATATCCTGCCACCCGAAAAAGTAACCTGCCGTGCAAAAATATCTCTTCCAACACCACATATAAATTACTCTTTATTAAATATTATCACAATGCCTTAATTATCTGCACTGCTTTGTCAAGGTAGATATTGTCCGCCTTATAAAACAGTCCTTCATCGGCCAGTTCGGCGTAGGCCGGATCCAGTGGCATTTTCCCGAGGACTTCCAGACCCATCTCCCCGGCGACTTCGTCGATATGGCTCTCGCCGAAGACTTTGATCTGCTTTCCGCAGTCCGGGCAGACCAGATAGCTGTAGTTTTCAACAATGCCGAGGACAGGGATATCCATCATACCGGCCATATTGTATGCTTTTTTCACAATCAGCTGCACCAGTTCCTGCGGGGAAGTAACGATCACAATCCCATCCACCGGCAGTGACTGGAAGACGGTCAGTGGCACATCGCCGGTTCCCGGAGGCATGTCCACAAAGAGATAATCCAGATCGCCCCAGACCACATCCGTCCAGAACTGCTTGACGGTTCCGGCGATGATCGGGCCTCTCCATACCACCGGCGCTTCCTCATCGTCCATGAGCAGATTGACAGACATAATTTTGATGCCATCCTCCGACTCAATGGGACAGACACCCATCTCGCTGCCCATGGCCGGGCCATGAATTCCGTACATTTTCGGAATGGACGGGCCGGTAATATCTGCATCCAGGATGCCTACGGTATAGCCCTGCTTTCTCATGGCGGATGCCAGAGACGCCGTCACAAAGGATTTGCCGACACCGCCCTTTCCGCTGACGACGCCGATCACTTTTTTCACCGACGAATATTCATTTAATGCTTCCAACATGCTCTGGGGTCCCTCGGAGCATCCTCCGTTTTCCTGTGAAGGACAGTTACCTGCGCTTGCACATCCATCACAACTGCTTGCCATTTTCTATTCCTCCTGTTTCTTTCTTTTTCTATCTATTATTTTATATTCGTTCATGCGATACCCTCCGCCGTCATGCGCAATCCGCATGCCCTATGTGCATGCTTCTCCGCTCCTCTCGGAGATATGATTGCTTATGACGGCGGACGGCCATCTGCTCCGCAGATTCCCGTACAACATAGCATCTGCTTACAGGCAAGCCTGCGCGCATCTGCTATCTTGTCCCGGTTATCGCATGACCATTAGCACTTTTACTCCACCGTCACGCTTTTTGCGAGATTTCTCGGCTTATCCACATCAAGTCCGCGGGCCACACTGGTATAATACCCCAGCAGCTGCAGCGGAATCACCGCCAGGCTCGCCTCGAAATGAGAGTCCGTCCGAGGAATATACACGGTAAAGTTCGCCGTGTCCTCGATCACATAATGGCCATAGCTGGTCAGTCCCATCAGGTAGGCACCCCGGGCCTTACATTCTACCATGTTGCTGACGGTCTTTTCATAGAGATCGTCCTGCGTCAGGACGCCGATCACCAGGATACCGTCCTCAATCAGGCTGATGGTGCCATGCTTTAGTTCACCCGCCGCATACGCCTCTGAGTGAATGTAGGAAATCTCTTTCATCTTCAGGCTTCCCTCCAGGCTGATCGCGTAATCCAGTCCGCGCCCGATAAAGAAAATATCACGCGCATTGGAAAACTTGGAGGCGAACCACTGAAGCCGTTCTTTTTCAGAGAGAATCTGACGGATCTTGTCCGGAATTGTCTGAAGCTCCGCAAGCAGCCCTGCATATTCCTCCTCTGTCAGCGTTCCTCTCACATGCCCGAAATCTATGGCCATCAGGTAAGTCGCAATCAATTGCGTACTGTACGCTTTCGTCGTGGCAACCGCGATCTCCGGTCCGGCCAGGGTATAAAAGACGTGATCGGCCTCCCGGGCAATGGATGAACCAACCACATTGACAATCGCCAGCGTCTTTACCCCTCGGGCTTTTGCCTCCCGCAGCGCGGCGAGCGTATCGGCCGTCTCTCCCGACTGGGAAATCACGATAACCAGTCCGTCCGGATCCAGAAGCGGCTTCCGGTAACGAAACTCCGAAGCCAGCTCCACCCGGACCGGAATCTGAGCAAGATCTTCAAAAATATACTGTGCCGCCATGGCCACGTGCCAGGCAGATCCGCATGCGACCATATAAATCTGCGAACAACGCTTAATTTCATCTGCTTCCAGACCGGCTTCCCCGAGATCAATAATCTGTCTGCCCTCCACATCCTTCACGGCAGACCGGAGCGTATCCTCCACCGCTTTAGGCTGCTCATGGATCTCTTTCATCATGAAATGCTCATATCCGCCTTTTTCGGCCGCCTGGGCATCCCAGTTAATCTCCACCAGTTCTTTCTGAATCTCGTCGCCGTCAATATTGTAAAAATGAACCTCACCGGCTTTTAAGCAGGCAATTTCCAGATTCCCGATATAATAGACATTTCTCACATAACTTAAAATAGCCGGTACATCAGACGCCACAAAAGACTCGCCTTCCTTCACTCCGAGAATCATCGGGCTGTCCTTTCTGGCCACCCAGATCTCATCCGGATGCTCCTTAAACATAACCGCCAGCGCGTAGGAGCCGCGCACGCGAACCATGGTCTTGGCCAGCGCGTCGATCGGACCCACTTTGTACTTATTATAGTAGTAATCTACCAGCTTGATTGCCACTTCCGTGTCTGTCTGGGAATAAAAACTGTATCCCTTGCGCGTCAGCTTATCCTTCAATTCCTGGAAATTCTCAATAATACCATTGTGAACGCCCGCCACCGCCGGCGCATCTCCGATCCCGCTCTCGCTGCTGTGCGGATGCGCATTGATCTCCGAAGGCTCCCCGTGTGTCGCCCACCGGGTATGGCCGATACCGCAGCATCCGGCCATGGCACGGCCGTCATCTGTTTTTTCCGCCAGTTTCTTCAGGCGCCCTTTTGCCTTCACGACCTCAATATCCCGGTTCCCGTCGCGGACAGCCAGGCCCGCAGAATCATAGCCGCGATACTCCAGCTTCGCCAGACCGTCCAGAAGGATAGGGGCCGCCTGCTTATCGCCTATATATCCAACAATACCACACATCTCCTGTTTTCCTTTCCGTTTCTTCACAGGTCAGATTATATCTGTCATGAAACATCTCTGCTTTTATAAATCGATTATCTCCATTTTTGTGTCAAATCATTATAATGAAAAAGGATAACATAAAAACTGTCTGTTTTCAATACTTTGTCAATTCAGTTCCGCAATGCTGGTACTTTGTCAATTCAGTTCCGCAATGCTGGTACTTTGTCAATTCAGTTCCGCAATGCGGGACACGCCCACATAAATCTGCGATATTTTATACCAGGTCGGATAATCCACAATTCCTGTCACCGGCAGATCAAAGATCTTCTGGAATGCCTCCACCGCCTGCCGGGTCCTGTCTCCATAGATACCATCAGTGGAAACAGAGGGGATGGCCGGATAAGAGCGCGCAATCACCGCAAGCTGTTCCTGCATCTGCCGGACCTTGCTCCCGGTGGAACCCACCGTGAGGTCTTCCCCAGGCCAGGATGCGGGGATGCCGGAGATTTCCTCCGCGGAATTGATATACATATCACTGCCATAGTAATAACGCAGAATCTCGATCGAGCGATACCCCTGGTCGCCCAGATATTTGGAACCCCACTGAGAAAGCCAGTTCGGGCAGGACACCTGCTGCCCGTCGCAATACTGGGTCAGAATCGGCTGGATGACATTGGGCCGTGAGAGATAATTGTTGAACATCTCATCCACAATCTGGGAAATATTATAAAAAATCGTCCGGCCGTAGGACCACTTCTGATCGTAAGCCGTCGAGCTGGTCACAGTAAAATCATATCCTTTATTCCGGTAAAACTCTGTGTAAACACGGTTCATCGTAAATGACATGATCGCCAGTATGTTCGCCCGCAGCGTCGCATCCGGCCAGGTAGAATATATCTCGCCGGACGCCACATTTTTAATATAATCCCGGTAACGGACATAATAATCTTTCGCCGTGGCATCCGACGGCGCCCCGTCGTGCACCACCACATACTCCGGAATCGCCACACGGCTCAGCACGATCTCCCCGCTCTCACTGACAGGCCGGATCTCATTCTCCGCGATT
The DNA here is from genome assembly GCA_020860745.1 of Lachnospiraceae bacterium. GTDB lineage: Bacteria > Bacillota > Clostridia > Lachnospirales > Lachnospiraceae > Eubacterium_I. Next base: position 6,103 of record JAJBTR010000428.1, read on the forward strand.
TTCGGCGGATAATCTCCCCAGAGCGTGTTGGGAGGAACAACAATATTTTCCCCGCCTTCTGTCTGAGCAGTCTCCAGCGGCTCCATCCGCACCGGCTGGATGGAAAGTTCTTCCGGGAACACCTCCACATCCGTCACTTCCACAGGACGGTATCCTTCCGCCTCCACCTGCACACGATACTGGGAAAACGGCTGCGGCTGTTCCGGCTCCATGGAATATTCCCGGGGCGGCGCCTCCAGCGTCAGTTCACCGCTCTGCCCGGAGGAATCTGTCCGGATTTCCTCCACAAGACCTGTTCCGTTGTAAACCCGCACGATGGCATTGCTGACCGGGTGAATCGCAATCGTTGATGTAACGTCAATGCGCAGCCCGCCGCGGTCCGGTGTATCCTGACGTGACAATTCCGAATGATATCTGCCGTCCTGCCCCGGCATATCCGGTTTTCCGCATACACGCTGCTGCGAATCCAACTCCGGACGGAGCACATTATCACACTGTAACGCAGAATAATATTCCTGCATATAAAATCCTCGCAATCACTGCATTTACTCTATCCTATGCCGCCGTCAGAAGAAAAGACCGGAGCACCGCCATTTTTCACTCAAGAAATATATTCGCGGCCAAAAAGGGCAGATTCTTCCGGTTACTCTGTAAACTTTTCTTTACCAAACCCAAAAAAGAGAGTATAATACTGAAAATATTAAAAAGTAACGGGGATTTTTGAAACCCGACTCAGAAAAACAGTTTTTCTCAGACGAACTGCGTGCGGGAAGTGCCAATCCGCCGGGAAAAGAGAAAGGGACGACAAGAATATGAGATCACAAAACCTGACACTGCTGACCGATCTGTATGAGATCACCATGATGCAGGGATACTTTAAGACAGGCAACCATGATATCGTTGTATTTGACGCATTTTACCGGGAAAATCCCTCGGGCGGCGGCTATGCCATCGCCTGCGGTCTGGACCAGGTTATCGAATATATCAAAAACCTGCAGTTTACCACAGATGACATCCGCTATCTGGAAAGTCTGCAAATGTTTGATGACGATTTTCTGAAATACTTAAGCACATTCCGCTTTTCCGGCAGCATCTATGCAATTCCGGAGGGCACGGTAGTATTCCCCAGGGAGCCCATCATAAAAGTAATCGCTCCCATCATGGAGGCGCAGCTCATAGAAACCGCCATCTTAAATATTATCAACCACCAGAGTCTGATCGCCACAAAGGCCTCCCGTGTCTGTTACGCGGCAAAGAGGGACGGCGTCATGGAATTCGGCCTCAGGCGGGCGCAGGGTCCCGATTCCGGCATCCTCGGCGCGCGCGCCGCAGTGATCGGCGGCTGCAACGGCACCTCCAATGTCCTGGCCGGACAGACGTTCAACATTCCTGTCAAAGGCACACACGCGCACAGCTGGATCATGAGCTTTGCCGACGAATATACTGCGTTTAAAACTTACGCACAGCTTTACCCCGACGCCTGTATCCTGCTTGTCGATACATACGACACGTTGAAATCCGGGATTCCCAACGCCATCCGGGTATTTCAGGAAATGCGGGAATCCGGCGCCGCACTTACCAACTACGGCATCCGCATGGACAGCGGAGACCTGGCTTACCTCTCCAAAAAAGCGAGAAAGATGCTGGATGCGGCGGGATTCCCGGACGCGGTAATCTCCGCCTCCAATGACCTGGACGAATACCTGATCGAGACACTGAAAAGCCAGGGCGCGCTGATTACCTCCTGGGGTGTCGGCACCAGCCTGATCACTTCCAGAGACTGGCCTGCGTTCGGAGGCGTATACAAACTGGCCGCCATCCGGGATGCGGACGGCAATTTTATCCCGAAAATCAAACTCTCCGAAAACACGGAAAAAGTCACAAACACCGGAAATAAAGAAATCTACCGGATCTATGACAACGAAACCGCCAAAATCCGCGCGGATCTGATCTGCCTGGAGGACGACGTCTTTGACG
>JAJBTR010000365.1 GCA_020860745.1 Lachnospiraceae bacterium
CAAAAAGAAAGTTCAGTTCGAATGGAGTTGGGATTTGGCAGATTTCTAACGCTGAGGAAGATGAACGTTTTTTCGAAAAACAGCCTTCAAGAGCAAAAATCCATTAGCAAAATGACCGTTTTTCTAATGGGAATCGCTTCTGAAAATAGACCGGACACCTTGACCGGATCGCAAAAAACCGCGTAAAATCAAGGAAAATTCATAAAAGTCTGCGTAGCTCAGTTGGATAGAGCGACCGCCTCCTAAGCGGTAGGTCGGGTGTTCGAGTCACCTCGCGGACGCCAGCGCATTATCGTGGAAGATTTTACGAAGTCTTCCGCTTTCTTTGTCTAAAAAAATCCACTTGAATGGATGAAAGGCTAAAAAAATGGGCCTTTTTTCTAATGGCCAAAATCGATGAAAATCGGGAATCTGCTAAAACTGGCGGGTGTTTCCGTGTTTCTGAATGTATTTGGGTGTTCATCTGTTTAAAAACGGACGAATTTTCATGAAAATGGATGACGGAAGCTTTGATTCCGAAATACTCTTTACAGTGCTCAAAGAAGCACTTTTCTAAAAGCGTTAGAAAATCAGAAGGCGGAATTTTAGATTTCTAAAAACATCAGCCTGGATTAGAAACAATTGAATATCGATACCTTACATAGCCCCGTGGTGACCAACATTCATCACGGGGCTTTTGTCGTCTCCGGGGATTTCCGGCGATGGATTAGGAGGAGGTGAACTTTAGGGCCGTTCTTTCGAGTAGAGAAAAATACCAATTATTTATACGAATATAAGAAACTTTTGTGAAACTGAAGAAAGATAACTCGTGTACCTAAAATATAGTACTCGAAGTACTCGAACTGGGGCAAAAACCAGTTGGAGTAGTACGAGAGTTAACGGTGTGCTGACATACCTGCCGATTTACAAGGCGGGTTTGAATGATAACGATAATGACTAAGAAACAAAATCTGCAAGCAAGAGGTATCAATCCATGAAGACATTTATCGCATATTTTTCACTTTCCGGAGTGACAAAAGCGGCAGCGGAGAGAATACAGTCTCTGGCGGGCGGCGACCTTTTTGAAATCAAAGAGAAAAAGAATTACGGCAGCTATGCAAAAGCCATTGCCATCGGCGGCAAGGAGATTGCGACCAGAGAACTGCCGGAGATAATCACTCACGTAGAAAATTTTGATTCTTATGACCGAATTCTGCTCGGGTTCCCAGTCTGGTATGGTACCTTCCCGCGACTGATTCTTACATTTGCCGCTGAGTAAGATTTTTCCGGAAAAGAGGTTGCTGTCTTCTGCACCAGCGGTTCGTCAGGCCCGGAAAAGTCTCGGAAAACGGTTGCCGAGATTTGTAAAGGTGCAAAAGTTGGCTCTGCCATCCGCATCAGTGATCAGAGTGACGATGAGATAAAGGCGTGGCTGGGCATCCGGAAATGATGAGAAAATCTTATGGTTGTTACACCGAAAAAAATCGGAATTTTTGTTGATTTTTAAAGGGATATTACCGCTTTTCACTAAGGGGCAAGCAATGCCAGGAGGCGCACAAATGCTTCTGGCGGCATGTTGGGGAATCCCCAAACCCCTGAGAACATCACCTTTGGTGATGGGTGGCGCGTTGCTTTTTAATCGGCATAATTTCTTGGCAAGAAAAAAATAATTATGGACAAAAAATTATTTGAGGGAGATATTCGCTATCAAATTGTACATGTCAGCATATCTCCGTTTAAGCCGCATGCATCTTACTCAAAATCATTGCGGATTGTTTATTTTGATGGCGATTATAAACTGAAAGTTGCATATCCGTGTTACAAAGATGGCGGAGAAATCAAGTGTGATTATATTATGAAAAGCGGAAAAATCACCAACGACTTGCCGACTATACGTTATAAAGTTCTGCGTTCTGAGGATTTACATGTTTTTGAGGATAACTGGGTATGGATAACAGCCGAGTTTTTATGTGAGAAATATATAGATGAAATTCATACTACTGTACATCCTGCCTTAAAACTTTGCACCAGAAAAATCTTTTATGATGGGCAGACATATGTTACCTTATTTATTCCGCAGGCGGATCATATTAATCCTGCAGTTTTCAGAAAAGTTATACAGCGATTCCGAAGAGGTACTCACCTGAGCACGATTGAGGAGGAATATTTTTTCTTCCTCGAACATGGAAAAGACGAATACATGCGAAAGTATGTATGGAATATACCGGATGAAGCTGATGAAGAAATCACGCAGTTTGTTTCAAAATCAACTGGCTATGATATCCGATTTGAATGTGAGACGGGAAACGCCAATCCAAAAACATTTGATTTTATTCGAGTGAGGATACCGATTCCGACAAAGCAAACACGGCCTGACAGAAAAGAATATATTACTGCAAACTCAAAAAAGTTTATTGACTATACGCTTCTCCAGATCAAGAAAAATCGTCACTTTCAAAATTTTGGAGTGCCGATTGAATATTTAAGGCCATCCAGAATTACGATTACAGGAAGCTCGGAATTGGAATTTTTGTTTGAACTGAAAAGCATTTGAATCAATACTATCAGAAGTTGTTGTGTTTGAATCTCACGATCAGAAGATACCGTTTACGATATCATGAGTAAAGATGAAAAATTGACGGTAATGGATTATGAGGAACTGGCTAATTTGCTAATTCCTCTATACCGGATGAAGGAGATCCTTATGGACGCATATGAAGTTGTCGAAAGAATACGGAAAGGCAAAATCAAGGATGATGATGAATGGTTGCAGCTTAGAGATGATATCATGCAATTTTTGAAAGAGGATCATCCAGAAGAAGAAAAGAGATGCTTTCGGCCTTTCGGTTATTTAGAGGTTGTCACAATGGTCTGCGACGGTATAGAAAAACGTCGTAATGGTGAAATGTAAAAATTGAAAAAAATTATAAGCAGGTAATGAGGCATTGATATGACGTTGGAAGAAAAGAAAGAAGAATTTTTTTACTGGACCACTAATAGAGATTGGTGGGAACGGAAAGAAAATGGAAGTAGGGTAATTAAACCAGACGCTCCCAAAGAGTCGCAGGAAAGTTACAAACACTATCTGGAACAAATAAGCAGCGAACGTGGTATTGAATGACATGGTAATATTAAATCGGAGATGTTCTAATGGCTGATATAACATACGAATCAATTTGCAAAAAGCTGGGTTTTGATGTGGATACCTATGTCTCTCCAATAGGTGATACAGAGGACGACGGTATAGATGATCCCTTGAGACGGGAATTTATTTCTGTAAATATATCAGATCTTCTATGATAAGTTGATGGGACAGGCGGATATTTCTCCGACCTGCCCCTTTACTATTATAAAAGTGATGCAATACCAACGACTAAAAGCGCTATAACACCTCCGGCACTCAATACATACATGAGACATCCCGGCATACAGCATCCTCTGCGATAGCCACCCCATCCGCGATGTGGTGGCGGTGGAGGGGGCATTCCTGGTCCGCCATGCATCCCGCCCGGTCCTCCGGGTCTGCCTCCGGGGCCTCCCATACCTGGTCCGCCCATACCGGGACCTCCATGGCCTCCTCCTGATCTTCCTGGCATATTCATACCTCCTCGTATTGTGTATTATTTCTGTTCTTAATCGGCTATTAATATTGTGGACGACAGTAGGAAAAATGTCAAGACAGGATACAAATATTGTAAATTGCAAAGGACAGGTATGAGTATTTATTTTATAAATTATTCTGTATAAGTTTGTCTCTTTTCGTGTCTTTATCGCGGTCTATATCTAAGATTGTATCGATTGTCTTTCTGACAATGAGCAGATCCTGCATCTCTCGGCGAGCTGCACGATATTCCGAGTATGCTTTCTTCTTCCCACTCAGTACTTCTGCATATTCCTGATTTAATTCTTTAATTGACGGTATCCGAGATTTTTGCTTCCCGTTTGCCCCGGTGACAGTATCCACATCTTTCAACTGATCAAATGCTGTTTTTGCAGCCTTGTGAATTGTAATTTCCTCCCGGTGTTCTTCCAGAAATTTTCTGCTGTATCCGGATTTTTTATATGCCGCGAAGGTGTCTCTCGTCCGGGAATAATTAAAAATATGCTTTTTTAGCGCGGCGATCTCTGTCAGTCGCTTTTCTGCTGATTTGATGGTATCAGAGAGTTCATCAAAGCGTGCAACTGCGGCATCAGCCTTTGCTGACAATTCCTCATAGGTGGCGATGTCATGTTCTTTAATGAAACAGACCGCCTCTGCCATCTGTTTTAAATTGAATGTCTTCGCCCACCGTGCGTAGCCTTCCCCTTTTCCTTCATCAATCTTCGCCTGCACATCGATTAAAAGCTGCAAGCGTGGCGGGGTAGGAGAGAAGAACTTGCCTTTTCGATGCTTTTTCGGTTGGTGTTTTCGTTCCCCGGCAATAGCAGCACGGATTTCTTTTTCGGAGTAGCCGTTACCCAGAGAGCGCAGTCGGATGAAACGTTGCTGGCCTTTCCCTTTCAGGGCTGTATTTTTTCCGCGTTTTACTTCATATCCGGCATCTTCCAGCAGACGCAGAAAAGACTCAAAATCTTTTGGTTTTTGTAAAAGCGCCTGGTCGATGGATTCGCAAATGATGTTCCGGAACGTGGGTTCTGCCGGATAGTCTGTCCTTTTTTGCCGATCCCGGTAAGGTCTGGCTTCGATAATGGAAAGTCCATGCTCTACGCAGAGCCGGTCACTGATCTTCTGGACAGCGAGATAGGAGAGGAAGAAGTTACGGAACTTTTTGCTTCCTCCGGGCTTATCTCTCCGGGCTTAAATGATTGCCGGATATGATAGGCAATAACATCATTTTTCTGTTGCCGTCCGGTTGTAATTTCATACTTTCGCTTAGATAACATGAAATCCTCATCAACTGTGAACGGGTCACATTCATAGGCGGTAACAAGTTCCCCTTTTTGTGTTTTCTCTGGGTTTTTCGCATAATCTGTCCGGTCGTTGAGGGACTGCGTAATGGTCCATCCTTTGTTGATATGAAGCGGCATCAGCCTCGTTGTTGCAATGGTTTCATCCCCTTTCTTGCAAAATATGTATTTGGTGTGATTTTTCTCAGCACAATAAAAGCCGTCCGAAGACGGCTTTTACGTAGACTGTTTATAATCAGTTTTCGTTTCGACAAACGCGTTTGACCAACATTTTAAACGCTTAAAATGGAATAGGCGGTCCATACCTTGAACCAAGTTCCATGTCATCACCTCCGATCATGGTAAAATAAAAAAGCCCGTGCGGTGATGGATTGCACAGGCTATGTAAAAATGGATATTATATTTTACAGTGGGATTATAAAAGGAGTGCCGGACTATACAGCCCGGCGTAACATGAAAAAGAATTTTTATTTTAATAACAGCAGGATGTTTGCGGAGGTTTCTCCTGTTGTTTGATTAGTATCATAACTGCCGTTTGTGAAGATAATTTGATTCAGATTTGAAGAGTCTGTGAAAAATATTATTTCAGACTCTTCTGCACATGGCGTTCAGTTCTCATATTCATCTGAAAGTTTTCTCAGGAATTCCGTTCTCTCATCATCCTCATAACCGCGAAAAATGATTTCATTTATATCCTCGTGATTAAACAGATACTGGTGAATTCCCTCTCCAATATGCCCCTCCGGGTAAAGTTCACCCAAATAATCATAATTCTTTTTTTACGGCCATTGTCGCTTTGCATGATACCAATAATCATCAATTTCTTCTCACCATTCTTTAGAAGAACTATGGAACCGATTGACAATAAATTTTGAATTTTCATAGTTATGATCCGCCTCGTATTATAAAGTAGTATTGATAATCGTTTATTTATCAGGCCAGATATATGCCTTTCATATAGGAAATTCGCCTGCTCACCTGATCCTTTACATAACCGGAATTTTCTGCAATATCGTATCCGTGTATCGTCCGTTTGGTTTCATTCAGGACAACTGGGACACCGCTTTCTTCCAAACGATGTGCAAAAGCTATCCCTTCATCGTGAAGGCAGTCATACTCTGCGGTCTCCAGATACGTCTGCGGGAAACCGCGCAGATCTTTCGCTTCCATAGGAGACGCAAAAGGGTTATGCAGGTTATTTACTCCGGCATACAGCTCCCATGCCTTTCGGTTCTGTACGCTGTTCCACAATGGCGTGTCCGTATATTTTTCCATGGACTCCGTAGACATTCGGGAATCCAGCATCGGATATATGAGCATCGCAGCATCCGGGACGCGCAGCCCTTTCTTCAAAGTATAAAGAGCAACCCCGGAAGCAAGTGCCGCCCCGGCGCTGTCACCGCCAACAATTATTTTTTCCGGATGATATTTTTTTGTAGCCATCGGTATGCCTGCACGCAATCCTGAATCTGTGCAGGGAACGGATTTTTTGGCGCAAGACGGTAATCCGGGAACAATACCGCACAGCCAGCTTCCATAGCGTACCGTTGTACAAGATTCTTATGGTATGCAGCTGCCTTCATCATGAATGCTCCCCCGTGGCAGTAAAGCAGAAATTTCTCCGGGTTTCTGCCAGCCGGAACATACATATCTGCGGTAAAATTCCGGAACTTTATTTTTTTATGTTCCAGACATCCCGGATATAGATTTTTCCCGTGCTGTATCACCGGCATCATAACATTTGCCGCCTGTAGGATGCGCGGATTTACCGGCATCCTGATTTTTGCAAACTTATGAAATTCCGGTAAAATATCATACTCCAATGCTCGCCCTCCCAACCAGGTTCTATAAGATTAGCGTTTTCTGGTTTTCCGAATGATATGCTTCAAAACACATCCTGTCACTATAAATGCTTTGACAACCGCTCTTGCGTATACTTGAAATGGATCTCAACATTGTAACATTTCTTCTTTGTATGACATAACTTGTTCTGCATATAGTTTAGACGGTCTAACCAACATCAATTCACACATTATCTCCATCCTCATAAACTGGAATTTGTTGGTACTGTAAAATTAAAGCTCATCGCATTTTTCCTCCTATTGTTCTAACCATTCTGTGAATTGTTTTCTGACTTCGTTATTATCTGTGCTTGCACTTATCGTAAAACCTTCTGCAATCGTTGCATCTGGGATTAGTTCCTTTAACTGCTCCCTCTCCTATCCTAATGACCACCAAACACTTTAAATTCCATTGATTCTAATTTGTTATCAATTTCTTTCAATTCTTCTTCAGATAACACAACATTGCCTGCTTCAAAATTGGATGTTAATCTTTCTACTTTTCTACTTCCCGGAATAGGAATGATATTGTCATATTTATTAATCATCCACGCCAACGACATTTGTGCATTACTTGCTAAATGTTTCTTTCCAATCTCACTGACCACACCTAATAATTCATTTGTCTTCTGAATTCCTTCTGCACTATATTGTGGCATATTTACTCTAAAATCTTGTCCAGATTTTTCATCGAATTGCTTTTTGCTTGTATAAACGCCTGTCAAAGCGCCATTAGCCATCGGGGAAAATGCAACATATGTAATTCCTAATTCCTTACATACTTTTATAATATTTTCATGCCATCTTGCCATCATTGAATATCTATTTTCCACAACTGTTACCGGACATACCGCATGTGATCTTCTTAAGTATTCTTCTGTAGTTTCTGAAATACCCCCTGCCTTTCTCTTTCCTTCTTCAATCAATTCCTTCATCACGCCAGCAACAACTTCAGGCTGAATTTTAGGGTCAATTCTATGTTGATAATAAATATCAATGTAATCAGTTTGCAATCTTTTTAAAGAACCTTCTATAGATTGTCTGATTTTTTCTGGCGATGAATCAAACTCCAAATGATCACCTTTATGAGTCACACCAAATTTTGTACATAAAATAATTTCATTTCTAAAAGATTTTACTGCTTCACCTACTACTTCTTCGTTATTAGCTATTGTTCCGTCTGGAT
>JAJBTR010000139.1 GCA_020860745.1 Lachnospiraceae bacterium
GTGTGAGAGAACCGGGTTAAACTCAGGAACCATATGAGTATACGTTCAAAGACTTCCACCCGTCTGTATAAGTGTATATTCCAATCAGTCTGTATGAGCGTATTTTCAGACATCAGCCGATTTGTTTTTTACTATATTGTGGCTCGTTCTGCAGGCTCTTCATTCGTCATTGCAAAAAACAAATGATTCCTACGCATTATACGGACAAAAAACTTTCATTTGTGAAATACGTCCGTATAATGCAAAAAAACGTACGGACGATTGCATCGTTAATGCAAGTCTCGTCCGTACGACAGATTTAAATAAGATTCAGGCAACTGAAAAGTTAATTTTTCCCGGCTGCCGCTTCACCATCCTCTTTCATCACGGCGGCTTCCTCTACTGCCTCTTCGCTCTCTTTCTTCTCCGGTTGCGGCTTCGGCCACCGTCCGGACACTCTCGTAACATTAGCAATAAACCGGGACAGTTCTTCCGTGATCTGCTCTTTCGTCAGACGCCACTCCCAGTTGCCGCCTGTGGTGGACGGGAAATTGATCCGCGCCTCCTTGCCGAGATGCAGGTAATCCTGAATCGGGATGATACAGTACTTTCCGATGCTGAGCATCGCCAGGCGCACCAGGTTGTCGCACAACTGCTCATCGTTGTCCCAGAACCGGTTCATATAATTTTTAATGTGCTCCCGCTCCCTCTCGGAAGCGCCGGTCACATACTGAAACAGTGTCTCATTGTCGTGGGTGCCGGTGTAGACGACGCAGTTTGTCGTGTCATAATTGTGCGGCAGAAAAGCATTCTCACTGTCGCTGTCAAAGGCAAATTCCAACACCTTCATACAGGGGTAACCGCTGTCAGCCACCAGCTTTTTCACACTGTCGGTGACTACGCCAAGGTCTTCCGCAATAATCTCAACATCCGGCACATTCTCCTCGATCGCCCGCATCAGTTCCATGCCGGGACCGGGACACCACTTTCCTTTTTTCGCGGTCTTTTCCCCGTAAGGAATTGCGAAATACTCATCAAACCCCCGGAAATGATCAAAACGCATCACATCGTACAATGCAGAAGCATGCCGGATGCGGCCAATCCACCAGGCATATCCTGTTTTTTTGTGATAGTCCCAGTCATAAAGCGGATTCCCCCAGAGCTGGCCGTCCTCGGAAAAGAAATCAGGCGGAACTCCCGCCACAGATTTCGGGTTTAAATCCTCGTCAAACTGGAACAGCTGCGGGTTCGTCCAGGCATCCGCACTGTCGTGCGCCACATAGATCGGCAAATCTCCGATGATACGAATCCCCTGACTGACTGCGTAGGCTTTCAGTTTCACCCACTGCTTCATAAACCAGTACTGTACATGAGCGTGAAAAGAAATGTCATCCGCCAGTTCTTCTTTCGCCTCCGCGAGAGCCTTCGGATCCCGTTTTTTAAATGGTTCTTTCCACTCATACCAGGCTTTCTTGTCATGTTTATCTTTCAGCGCCATAAACAGTGCATAGTCCGGAAGCCAATCCGCCTCCTGTTTCCAGAAAGTCTCAAAACCGGCCTGGTCATTTTTCTTATCCCGCTGATATGCCTTGCGCAGCAGCGGGTAACGGTTTTCAAATTGTTTCCCGTAATCCACGTAGGACGGGTTTGTCCCCAGTTCCGCCGCGTCACACTCCTCTTCTATCAGAAGCCCTTCTTCAATCAAATCATCCAGTGACACAAAATAAGGGTTCCCCGCAATCGTTGAATATGGCTGATACGGGGAATCCCCATAGCTGGTGTGTCCCAACGGCAGAATCTGTCAGAATGTCTGCCCGCTTTTTTTCAGAAAATCAATCCAATCGTATGCTTCCTTCGTAAATCCTCCGATCCCATACCGGGACGGAAGACTGCTGACCGGAAGCAAAATTCCACTTGCTCTCATATATAACCTCCCACCTTATTAAAAAGAATGCGCTTTAGCGAATTCCCGCGCCGAGCGCGGTCTCTATAGCGACATATTTCCAAACGTGCGATGCATTGGCTCACTTTAAGCGAGATAGACAATCTCTGTTCTCACCGCTGCAGGGTCTCCTTTAAGAATCCCACGGCATAATCCAGCCTCTGCTGATTATAGGAAATCGTCGAAAAATCATGATCCGCGCCCTCCACGGGGTACAGCGCGCACCGGTCGCCCAGCACCTCCTTTAAACGGACTGAATACGAAAAATCTACTGACATATCTGCAGTCCCATGGACAATCTGCACCGGACCTTTGTACTTTTGAATATCATCCCAGATATTCACCTTCCGGCCATCCTCCACATAGATGCTGCTCAGCTTTTCTCCCCGGAAATCAATATATCCTTTTTCACTGATTCCTTCCACGGAAATGCCCAGCAGCTCATTTCCATGACACATATCCGGAATACACAGCGCCGGCGCCCACAGGCTCAGGGCGTGTATCTGATCCGGCCTTGCTGCCGCTGTCAGGCAGGAGACAAGGCCGCCCTGACTCATGCCGTGAAAAGCCACGCGCTTCCGGTCCACAAAATCCAGCGTCCGCACATAATCCAGTACCGCCAGCGCATCCGCCGCTTCCGTCAGCACAGACATTTCCGCAAATGCACCATCGCTCTCACCGCTTCCCATAAAATCAAAACAGAGAGCCGCGATCCCTTCCGCGCAGAGCCGCTTCGCCAGACGTTTATGAATAAACAGGTTCTCGTTCCGATCAGCCGTGAAGCCATGACACAGGACCGTCATGGGTACCGGATTGGCCGCGGAAGTACCCTCGGGAATATGGATCGTCCCTCTTATGACATAATTTCCGCTTTTACACTCCATATATTTCTGCAAAATATATTTTCCTCCTTCTCATTTGTAATCCCAAAACACAATCTATTAAGATTCTACTATATTTTTCTATCCGGCGCTACATTTATTTTTCATCAATTGATTCGCTTATTTTTCATCGGGTGATTCACTTATTTTTCATCAGGCCATGCGCCTTATATGGTCAGCAAAACTTTGCTCTGCATTTCACCGATTCCGATACTTTCTATCACTATCTATTATTCTCTTCCGCCCGACCAGAAAATACTTTTTCAAAATATACTTCTCGTTTACTGATAAACTTCACAATACGGTTGTTTTTATAAACACGCCCAACGCAATCTGCAAAGCCAGAATCACCGGCATTCCCACCACGAAATACCAGTGCCTGGTCTTGTGCCGGAAAACATACATCCCAATCCAGCTGCCAAGGCTGCCGCCGATTGCCGCAAAAAGAAAGAGCCGCGCTTCCGGGATCCGCCACTTTCTCTTTTTCGCCCTGTGCTTATCCATTCCCATGGCAACAAAACCAATCAGATTGACCGCTGTCAAATACCCGATCAAAATACATCCCGGAATATTTTCCATATTATCCATATACCTAATCTACCTTAACTTCCCACAAACTAACACGTTTTTCTCTATTTCACTGTTATCTTATTTCATTCAAACATTTCCCATCCTGAAATTATTATCTCTCACTTCACTTATTTCTCGTGTTATTAGGCCAGCTCGTTATACTATTTTTCCGCACTTTTTGAGTTTCTCGGGTTGTTCAGCCCGCTCGTTACACTACTTTCCCGCTTTTCCTGCGTTTCTCGGGTTGTTCAAATATGCTCCAGGGAAACAACTGTTTTCAAGCCACTTCGAGGCCCGGTCATATCCAACCGGGCCCCGAACTCATAACACATCACATATCTGTGTGTTTACTTTTTATTATTCTTTTTTCCGGACTTCTTCCCCTGCTTCTGAGCCTTTGCCGTCTCCAGCTTTACCGCCTGTTTTTTCAGCGACCTGCTCTTAAACATGTACCAGATAGCTCCGGTCAGGAATACGGACGAGTATGCTCCGCAGACCACGCCGACCATCAGCGGTCCCGCGAATTCCCGGATGGATGACACGCCCAGGATGAAGATCATAAGCACCATGATAAATGTCGTCAGGGATGTGTTGATACTTCGGGAAAGGGTCTGTGTGATACTCTTATTGACCACCTGCTGAATATCAGGATTCCGGTTGCCCTCTTCCGCCGCCATATTCTCACGGATACGGTCGAAGATGACGATTGTCGCGTTGATGGAATAACCAACCAGGGTCAGCATGCAGGCGATGAATGTCGTGCCCACGCTGGTTCTCGACAATGCGTAGAAAGCCAGCACAATCAGGACGTCATGCACCAGCGCGATAACCGCACTGCCCGCAAAACGAATATCTTTAAAGCGGAACCAGATATAGATCAGCATGCAGATCGTAGCAATGATCACCGCCCAGACCGCGTCGGAGCGCATCTCACTGCTGATTGTGGAGCTGATATTCTGGGATTCCGCGATATCGTCCTCCGTGACGCCGAAATTCTCCGTCAGCGTGTCAACCAGCTCCTGCCGCTCATCCAGAGTGAGCGTACGTGTCTTGAAGATCACATCCGTGCTGTCCGCCACTTTCTGTGTCTGGACATTGCTGTCTCCGGTCACTTCCTCCACATAGGGAACGATCTCCTCATCAATCTCCTCGATCGTATAGTCAGTGTCAAAGGTAACCGTTGTGGAGGTACCACCCATAAACTCCAGGCTGAAGTTCAGGACATTGCCGCTGCCCGCCTTGTAAGCGCCCATACCGACAAATCCGGCCGCGATCACTGCCACTGAGATGCCGATGCAGATAAAACGCTTGCCCACGAAGTTGATGATTTTTCCCTCTTTTTTCTCTCCGTAAAACTTTTTATCCTTAAAGCCCATGCCGTACAGTGCACGCAGCAGCCATCTTGTGATGACCAGTGCGGTAAACATGGAGAAAATAATACCCAGCGCCAGGGTGGTTGCAAAGCCGCGGATTGAGCCGGAGCCGCGCAGGTAGAGAACCACTGCCGCTATCAACGTCGTCACGTTGCCGTCCAGAATGGCGGAGAACGCTTTCTTAAATCCGCCGGTGATGGAGTTGTTTACCGCTTTCCCCGCGCCGATCTCCTCCTTGATACGGGCAAAAATAATTACGTTCGCATCCACCGCCATACCGATGGAGAGGATGATACCCGCAATACCCGGAAGGGTCAGCGTGATATGATACAGATGTAAAACGGAAAGCAGGATGCCGGTGTAAATCAGCAGCGCCAGGGATGCAGCCAGACCCGGAATCCGATAAAAGATCAGCATAAATACAATGATGATCAGGATACCGATAACCGCCGCGATAATGCTGCTGTTCAGCGCCTGGGAGCCCAGCTTAGCGCCGACCACCTCAGACTGCAGCTCCTCCAGTTCCAGTGTCAGGGAGCCGCTTCGGATCTGTGTCGCCAGAATCTCCGCTTCCTCATAGCTGTCCATGCCGCTGATGATCGCGGTTCCGTTGGAAATCACGGAGTTAACCTGAGGGTAGGTGATGCACTCGCCGTCATAATAGATCGGCAGATAATCATTCAGATACTCTTCCGTATACTCAGCGAAAATTTCTGCACCCTCGTCATTCAGCGTCAGTTCCACCACATACTCCGTGGCGCCGGTTGTGCTGTCTGTCTGGGTGCCCGCCTGTGCGTCCACCACATAGTCGCCGGTCATATAGACCTCGCCGTCTGTCGTCTGGAACTCCAGGGAACCGGGAGATCCAAGCTCCTCCAGGATCTCATTGGCGTCCGTCACACCCGGAATCTCTACCGTGATCCGGTTGTCGCCGACCTGATACACCTCAGCCTCCGTGCTGTAGGCGCTGACACGCTGTTCCAGCTGGTAAACGGTATCCGACATATCTTCGGAAGACGGCGTTTCCTCTCCCGCCACCTGATAGGTGATGCTGACGCCTCCGGCCAGATCCAGTCCCAGCTTGATGCCGGATTCGCTGTCTTTCGCCACCGTACCCTTGAGGATGCCGTAACAATAATAGCCCAGCAGAGCTACAATCGCCACCAGCACGACAAAGACTACGATTGATTTCTTTTTCTTCATGCCTGTTTTTTACCTCCAAACTTATTCGGCTTCCGCCGCTTTTATCATAATCGCGCACTCGATTCTCTTTTTCTGCAATTCGCAGCCGATATCGTATGCGTCATTAATGCTCCCATGAAAATGGTAAGAATTCGCTGTACATCCTCCGCTGCAGTAAAACCGGGCAAAACAGTTCCTGCATTTTTCTTTGGCATAGACATTGCAGCATTTAAACTCATCCCGGATATCTGTCCGTGTCACTCCGTCCCAGGCATTTCCCATCAGGAAATCTTCGTTCCCCACAAACTGATGGCAGGGATACAGGTCGCCCCAGGGCGTCACCGCCAGATACTCTGTACCGGAACCGCAGCCGGACAGACGCTTGGCCACACAGGGACCGCCCTCCAGGTCAATCATAAAATGAAAGAAATTGAAACCGCGCCCCTCCGCGTTGCGGCGCACCATCTCCGCCGCCAGCTTATCGTACTCTTCAAAAAGCTTCGGGAGATCCTCCTCCCGGAGCGCATAGGCCTCGGAGTCCTCCGCTACCACCGGCTCCACAGAAATCTGCTGAAATCCCAGATCCGCCAGATGAAGCACATCCTCGGAAAAATCCAGGTTGTAATGGGTATAAGTGCCCCGGACGTAATATTTATCCTGGTGTCTGCTCTCGGCAAACTTCTGAAACTTCGGCACGATCAGATCATAGCTGCCCTGCCCCTTCCGGAACGGACGCATATGGTCGTTGACTTCCTTTCGCCCGTCAATGCTTAAGACCACATTGCTCATCTCACGGTTGGCAAACTCCATAATTTCATCATTCAAGAGCACGCCGTTGGTCGTCAGCGTAAAGTGGAAATTCTTATCGTGAATTTTCTCCTGTTGGCGGCCGTACGTCACCAGTTCCTTTACAACATTCCAGTTCATCAGGGGTTCGCCGCCGAAGAAATCCACTTCCAGATTCCTCCTGTGACCTGAATTCTCAATCAGGAAATCCAGCGCTCGCTTCCCGGTCTCCAGGTCCATCAATGCCCGGCGGCCGTGATACTCCCCTTCCTCCGCAAAGCAATAGCGGCAGGCCAGGTTGCAGTCGTGGGCAATATGTAAGCAAAGCGCTTTCACCACCGTGGGTCTGCGCTTAAAATCCATGATATAATCTTCGTACTCGTCCTCCGTAAAGAGTGTGCCATCCGCAGACAGCTGGGTTACCTCATCATAAGCCTCCGACAATTCCGCTGACGGATAGCAGACAGAAAGCCTGTCTATAATCTCCTCTTTACTGTGATCTTCATAGAGAGCAATAATCTCATAGGTGGCATCATCCACCACATGTACCGCACCGCTGTTTACATCGAGAACGATATTATAACCATTGTTCTTATACTGGTGTATCATCCGATACTCCTCATTTCATTTTTACTATTACACAACTGAAATAAAATGTCGCTTGCGACAGAACTGCCCGGCGAATGCTTCACGCGCAAATAACCACATCACAAAATCTCCGCCAGTACAATCTCTATAACCGCTGAAAGACCGCATGCGTTGCCGCATACGGCCTCATGTTCCATTCCTATAAACGACCCGCTTACTTATTATGCTCGCAGCTCTGATTGCCGACCGTGCAGGATGTCTTGCAGGCGGACTGGCAGGAGGTCTGGCATTCGCCGCAGCCACCCTTTTTCACAGTGTTCTGTAACTTTTTTGTGTTCAATGTCTTAACATGCTTCATAACAAAAACTCCTTTTCCTTAAAATAAAGTGCCATATACAGCGGGTCTGATCTGCGGGTACTTCGAGCCTCATCGCAAAATTCCCCGGTGAACCCTGTATCACTCTGCATCGTACAGCTAGCCCCGAGTATAGCACAGTTCCTTTTTTTACGCAAGAGTAAGTATGCACACTGCAGGGTTGTTTCACGAACTTTTTATCCAAGACCAAACCCCATGACAAGACAT
>JAJBTR010000173.1 GCA_020860745.1 Lachnospiraceae bacterium
CAGCCCGGAGGATTACCGGACAGTCATTGAAAAAGGAATCCGGAAAATCAACTATTATACTTATATGTCAAAAGCAGGCGGAGAAGGCGTAGCGGAAAAAATTACTCAGTGCCTGAAGGAAAACAGGCCGGTGTATTATCATGATGTTGCCGCCTGGGGAACGGAAGCGATGAGAGAAGATGTAAAAAAGGCACTGCGGGTGTTCTCAGGCATGTAAAAATCGCAGGAAGATTGAGATAAGCCTGCATGGAATGATTGATTCGAAGCGGTGTAGAATTTTACAAAGTGAAAAATATGGATGGAAAGAGAATCTTCACACATTGAGAGTGTGCGGAACACAGAGAATGGAAGGAGAACAGTTAAAATGGAGAAAAAAGAAATGACATTTGCACTGTCATTTTGCAACCGCGGATTTATGCCTGGGGAGCTGATTTACGGTGCCCGGGAGGATATGATCAAAGCCGTGACGGACGCCGGTTATCATTACATTGCGATGGATGCGGAGCTGACCAGATACGGCGGGATTGAGACCAGGGATGAGGGGCTGCTGTATGCAAAATGGCTGAAGGAGCACGAAGGGGAGTATGACGGCGTGATTTTCTCCATGCCGATCTTTGCGGATGAGAACGGCGCGGTGACGGCGCTGCAGGACGCGGGGGTTCCGATTTTGCTGCAGGCATATCCGGATGAAATCGGAAAGCTGGATTTTGCTCACCGGAGAGACGCGTTCTGCGGAAAATTTTCCGTGACCGATGTGTTTACCCAGTATCAGGTGCCGTTTACCGTGATGAAACCTCATGTTGTGCATCCGCTGTCGGAAGCGTTTGCACAGAATCTGAGAGACTTTGCCGCAATCTGCCGGGTGGTGAACGGCATGAAGCGGTTCAATATCGGGCGTATCGGAGCCAGGACGACGGCGTTTAAGACGGTACGGTTTGACGAGATCGGGCTTCAGAAATACGGCATCAATGTGGAATCTTTTGACCTGTCAGAGCTGATCTACAAGGTGGAGCATCTGTCAGACGATGATGAGGCTGTTGTAAACAAAATTCAGACGTTGGAGAATTATACGGATTTTACGCAGGTGCCGGAGAAAAACAAGCAGACGCTTGCAAAAATATCGGTCGTCATCGACGAGTATATCCGGGAATATCATCTGGATGTGATCACGCTGCGCTGCTGGAATGAGATGGAGACGTATTTAAGAGTCTGCCCCTGCGTGCTGCTCAGCGAGCTCAACGACAGAGGGATTGTGGCTTCCTGTGAGATTGATCTCTGTTCCTCTATCACCATGTATGCCATGTCCCTGGCCAGTGAGGAGCCCACCGCGGTCTTAGACTGGAACAATAATTACGGCGATGAGGAGGACAAGGTGATTCTCTTCCACTGCGGTCCGGTGGCGCAGTCGCTGATGACGGCGAAGGGAACAGTGACAGAGCACAAAATGTTTGCGAAAAATGATCCCGGTTCCGGCTGGGGATGCAATGAGGGGCGGATCAAAGCGTTCCCGACGACCATCTCGAACTGCCAGACAAAAGACGGGAAACTGATTGTGTACGCCAGTGAGGCGCAGTTTACGGAGGATCCCATCGAGGAAGGGTTCTTCGGCTGCGGCGGAGTCTGTGAGATACCGGATCTGCAGAACAAGCTGATCCGATTGGCAAGAGGCGGATTCAAGCATCACACTTCCATTGGCATGGGTCATATGAAAGAGGTGCTCAAGGAGGCGTTTACTACTTATCTCGGGTATGAGTGGGTGGATATAGACGCTTAGAAGCAGTCAGGAGGCATATATGGCGAAAATTGCGGGACTGGATATCGGAACAACAGGATGCAAATGTACGGTTTTCGATGAAAAGGGGACTTATCTCGGCAAAGCCTACCGGGATTACCCGGTGCGCCGGGAAGTGAGCGGCCATGAGGTGGATGTCTCAGCGATTATGGATGGCGTGTATGCTGTCCTGGCGGAGATGGCAGGGCAGTATCATGATATTGCCGGAATCGGCGTGACCAGCTTCGGTGAGACCTTTGTCATGACAGATGAGGCGGGTGAGCCGCTCCATGCGGCCATGCTGTACACGGATCCCAGAGGAGCCGAAGAGTGCAGGTATCTGGCAGACCGTTTCGGTGAGAAGCAGATCACGAAAGTCACCGGCCTCAGGCCTCATGAGATGTACAGCATCTCAAAAATGATGTGGATGAAAAGGCACTGTCCGGATGTATACGAGAGTGCGGCGTATATTTTCCTGATGGAAGATTTTGTGATCTTCCATCTGACCGGGAAGCGGCAGATTGACTTTTCCCTTGCCACCAGGACCATGGCTTTTGATATCAACACGCTGGACTGGAACCGTAAGATATTTGAAGCGGCCGGAATTGCCGTGGAGAAAATGTCCAGAACCGTGCCTGCCGGTACGGTTGCCGGCGTGATACGGAAAGAAGCGGCCGGGAAGACAGGGCTGCCGGAGGACACCATGATTGTATCCGTAAGCCATGACCAGATAGCGGCGGCTGTGGGAGCCGGTGTGTTTGATTCCCAGACCGCGGTGGATGGTGCGGGAACAGTGGAGTGTGTCACACCGATTTTCGATGCCATACCGGATATCGAGACCATGTACAGGGGATACTTTTCTATCGTACCTTATGTTATCCCGGGAAAATACGCGGCGTATGCCTTTTCCTACACCGGCGGGGCGCTGATCCAGTGGTGTGTTGATACGCTGGCCGGGAAAGAAAAAGAACGGGCCGCGCAGGAGGGATGCAGCATAAATATCTGGCTGGAGGAGAGTTATGCCAGCAGACATGGACAGGAACCTACAGGGATGCTTGTGCTTCCTCATTTCGCGGGAGCCGCAACACCGTATATGGATACCGGGTCAAAGGGCGCCATGCTGGGACTTACCACCGCGACAGTAGCGGATGATATTTACCGTGCCTGTATGGAGGGCGTTGTATACGAAATGCTGCTGAATGTGCGCGCATTGGATGGTTCGGGGGCATCTTTTACCAGGATGTGTGCTACCGGGGGAGGGGCACATTCGAAAGAGTGGATGCAGATGAAAGCGGATGTGCTGGATATGCCAGTCACAGCGCTGTCTACAGTTGACGCCGGAACGGTAGGGAGCGCCATGCTGACGGGAGTGGCTGTAGGTGTGTTTGCGGATCTGCCGGATGCCGCCAGTCATATGGTGGAAGAAAAAGAAACTTATTATCCGAGAAAAGAGATGCATGAGAAGTACATGCAGATTTATGAGCGCTATGAGAAGGTGTACCGGGCGGTACGCCCTCTGATGGACTGACGGAGGTGAAAAGAGAATGAATCCATATATCGGACATACTTCACAGATTTCAGGAGTAGAGGAACACCGGCTGGTCGGCGGAAAAGGCGATGGTATGCGGATTTACGAGGTAACGAACGGAATGTGACTTGAGCTTACAGTATCCCCGGACCGTAACGGAGATATAACGAGACTGCGGTTCAAGGGTATGAATATGAGTTATTTTTCTCCCTGTGGTTACGTGGCGCCGGCTTATTACGACAGGGTCGGTTCGAACTGGCTGCAGTCATTTACGGCAGGGTTTTTGACCACCTGCGGCCTGCAGGCGGTCGGAACTCCCTGTGTAGATGCAGGAGAGGAGCTGCCGCTGCACGGTTCTATAGCAAACCAGCCCTGTGAGCACAGTTATTGGGAAGAAGACGGGGATGCTATAAGATTGCATTTTCTGACAAAGGATGAAGTGATCTTCGGCAGGAAGATGGTTTTAAGAAGAACGATTGAGATTTCAAAGACCGGGAATTTTTTTACCATTGAAGATGAGATTGGGAATACCGGGGATAAAACAGAACCGCTGGAAATTCTTTATCATATGAATATGGGATATCCTCTGCTGGATGAGGATAGCGTAGTCACCATTCCCTCCGTCGGAGTGACAGCCAGGGACGACCATGCCGGGGAAGATATGGAAAACTGGATGCATATGGAGAAACCTCAGGCAGGGTATCAGGAGAGATGCTACTACCACAGGTTCTCAGGTGACAAAGGCAGCGCATCCATCTGGCAGCCAAAACTGGGAATCGGATTGGAGATTTCCTTTAACCCCCAGAGCCTGGACGGGTTTGTCGAGTGGAAGATGATGGGGATCAGGGACTATGTTCTGGGCCTGGAGTGCGGCAATTGCTATCCTGACGGGCGCGATGTGATGCGGGAGACAGGGATGCTGAAATTTATAAAACCGGGAGAGACAGTTTCCTATGAAGTAAAAGTTACGCTGAAAGATAGAGAGAAATAAAATAATCGGAAAAACTTTGCAAAAAACAGGATATGGTTACAGAAATGTGAGATTTGACGACTGTAATGGTTGCAAAAATGTGAAAAATAAGGAAAATAAGGTTGTGAAAATGTGATTTTCGCAATCTGCCGTTGTACCTGCTCTGGAATGGCAAGGCATTGTTGGACTAGGAGAGGGACAGGGGCGGGATTAAGACGAATGTTGAATGAGGAGGAGAAAAAATGTCGGAGATGAAATACGCAAGCATTCCTTATGTGGATAAACCTGTTTCAAGGATTCTGTTTGGCACGGCTGCGCCGCCGTATATCCTGGGACAGGAGGGGGACGCGCTGCTGGATGCGGTGGTATCTATGGGGGTCAACGCCTTTGACCTGGCGCGCAATTATATGGGGGCGGAGATTTCCATCGGGAATTGGATGGAAAAGAGAGGAAACCGGGGTGACCTGGTTCTTTTATCAAAGTGTGCGCACCCTTCTTTTTTCGGGAGAAAGCGGGTGACGGAGGAGGACATCCGGAAAGATTTCCGGAAGAGTTCGGAGTATCTCCACACGGGATATATTGATATCTATCTGCTGCATCGCGACGATCCGGATGTGGATCCCGGTGTGCCGGTGGAGATTTTCAATGCGATGCACGCGGAGGGAAAAATCGGCGCGTTTGGCGGCTCCAACTGGAAACATCAGCGGGTGGAGCAGGCCAATGAGTATGCTTACAAACACAATCTGATACCGTTTACGGTGTCCAGCCCGAATTTCGGTCTGGCAGAGCAGGTGACAGATCCCTGGGGCGGCGGTTGTGAGACGATCTCAGGTCCATCCAACCGGGAGGCCAGGGCATGGTATCAGAAGAATAGCATTCCGGTTATTGCTTACTCGAGCCTGGGCCGGGGCTTATTCTCCGGGCGTGTAAAAGGAGATGAGCCGGAGAAAGCCGCGGAGGTGCTGGATGAGGTTGCCATGAAAGGTTATGCCTGTGAGGCGAATTTCGAGCGGCTTCGCCGTTGTGAGCAGATAGCGGAAAAGAAAGGCTGCACGGTGCCGCAGATTGCCATGGCATGGATCTATCAACAGCCGGTGCAGACTTTTGCCGTTGTGAGCACTTCGAAACCGGAGCGGATGCAGGAAAATGTGGATGCTTTGAGTGTGGAGCTGACGCCGGAGGAACTGGCTTGGTTGGATCTGCTGAAGTGAAAGAATTGACGTAACTGTGAAGGCACTGAACCGTTACGGATTGACAGGAACAGGTTGCGCTGCTGGACTATCGGGGGAAAGAATCAGACACTTTACGCAAGGTGTTGTGATTCGATGTGCCGATGTGCAGTTTGCCTGGAATGGAGGAGAATCGGATGAAGCTGAGCGTAATGACATTGAGCATGCTTTTTGTGGCGGAGTTTAAGTATAGTATAGATCACGATGAGGAGGACTATGAGGAATTTTATGATGAAATGATGCGGATGATTTCTGACTGCGGGTATCACGCGGTGGATGTCTGTTTTGAAACGAATGTTCTGTCAGCGGATAACATCAGAACAATTCTGGACAGGTATGGTCTGAGTGTCAGCAGTTATATCTATATGGGGCAGTTTGCGGCGGAGAAAAACAGTTCAGAACAGATCGAAAAGGCGAAAAAAGCAGCAGATCTGGCTGTTGCCCTGGGAACGGAAGTTCTGATGTTGGTGCCACAGTTCTATGAGGGTATTGAGGCCTGCCCGGCGGCAGAGATTCAGGAGCGGCTGATCAGCAATTTTACGCCGGTGTGCTCCTATGCCGGAGAAAAAGGGCTGCATGTGGTGATAGAGGACACGCCGGATCTGCGGCTGCACCTGTGCCGTGCGCGGGATGTGGAAAAGGTTCTTCGCGCGGTACCCGGCCTGGAACTGGTTTATGACAGCGGAAATATGATCCTGGTCGGAGAAGACCCGGCAGAGTATTATCATATTTTTGAGAATTGCACTGCTCATATCCATCTGAAGGATATGAAAAAGCTTTCGAAAAACGAACCGGCGCCGCAGTTTTGTGATATTTCCCTGGATGGAGAAAAGTATGTAACCGCGCCGACGGGGACTGGAGTGATTGATCTGAAACGTGTTGTGCGGGCAGTTCGGGATTCCGGATATGACGGCTAAATGACGGTGGAATTTCAGGTGGACGGCGACGGAGATTACAGGAAATCACTTATAAGGTGCCGGGAGTATTTTGAGAACATCGGCGATTAGAATCTGTAGGTATGTTTGGAAGTAGAATACGGATTGACATATAGAAAAAACCCGAGTAAAATAAAGTCAAACTTTATTTTACTCGGGTTTTGCATAGAATGATATCGCACGGGAATGCTGTAGACAGAATTGGAGGCACAGTTATGTATATTAACCGGCATTTGGAAACACAGATACTGGAAGCGTCACAATATTATCCGGTGGTAATGGTCTGCGGACAGAGACAGGTTGGGAAATCAACCATGCTGAATCATCTGAGGGAGAAAGAGCGCAGATACGTTACGTTAGATGATATGAATGCGAGACGCCTGGCGGAGCAGGATGCCGGGTTGTTTTTTGAGACGTATGGCGCACCTCTTTTGATTGACGAGTTTCAGAGAGTGCCTTCGCTTTTGCTGGAAATGAAGCGGATTGTGGATGAAGCTGCGTTGAAGGGGGAGGGAACCGGCGGGATGTACTGGCTGACCGGGTCACAGAAGTTTGCCATGATGAAAGATGTGTCTGAGTCATTGGCCGGGAGAGTGGCGGTGTTTGATCTGTCCGGTTTATCAACGGCGGAGATAGATGAGAGGCCGGCACAGCTGTTTCATCCGTCCCTGGATTCGCTGCGGGAGAGTATGCGTGATTGTGAGCGGAAAGGTATTCACCAGATCTATGAGCGTATTTTCAGGGGTGGAATGCCGCGTCTGATCACTACGGGGATGGACAGAGAGCGCTTTTATATGGATTATGTCAATACTTATATAGAGAGGGATATCAAAGATCTGGCGCAGGTGGGCAAGCTGAATGCATTCTATGACTTTCTGGTCTTTATGGCTGCCCGCACCTCGCAGGAACTCCGGTATGAGGAGATTGCATCGGCGGTTGGTGTTTCTTCACCGACCGCCAAGGCGTGGGTGACAATTCTGGAGCGTTCCGGCGTGATTTATATTCTCCGCCCTTATTTTACCAATATTACCAGCCGGTTGGTGAAGACGCCGAAATTTTATTTTATGGATACAGGACTCGCCGCTTACCTCTGCCGGTGGCCGACGGCGGAAACTCTGGAAAACGGAGCCATGGACGGAGCTTTTTTTGAAACATATGTTGTCACGGAAATTATTAAAAGTTATTATAACGCGGGAAAACGGCCCAATCTGTATTTTTACAGGGATGTAGATAAGAGGGAGGTGGATTTGCTGGTCGTGGAAGGAGAGAATCTCTACCCGATTGAGATAAAAAAGAGTAAATCTCCCGCTCATCCGGATAAAAATTTTAAAGTGCTGGATAGACTGCAGTTAAAAGTGCAGCCCGGAATAGTGATCTGCATGTCCGATGAACTGGTACCGTAC
>JAJBTR010000066.1 GCA_020860745.1 Lachnospiraceae bacterium
TATACTACTGATAACCAGTATACGGCCACAATGCTGGTGGATGCGGTGGATGCGGCGCTGGATAAGGCAAAAGTGGAAGCGCAAGAATCCGAAGACGGAGCGGCCGGGCAGTAAATATAGAAATATAGAAATACTTTTTATCTGTGGAAAAACAAGTACGGTTAACTGGTGACTGTTTGTTTCTGATAAAGAACATGACAGGCACTTTCTTTTTGCCGAAACATGTACTATAATGATTCTGTTAAAAAATTAACTATACGATTATTGACGATGGAAAGTGGGAGTGAAATATATGTTTGCTGATGAGATCTTGATTCAGATTAACCACGATGTGCTTTATTAGGTGGCGAAGCTGGCCTTTGCCGATGAGCTGGAGGAAAAACGGGACTGGCTGCCTGAGATGATGATTCCGGGCCCCACGCCCAGGTTTCGCTGCTGTATCTATAAGGAGAGAGATTATCCGTCAGCGTATCCGTCTGGCGGAGGGGAAGGCCCCTGGGATGGAGGACGACGGGAATATCATCCAGGTGATCAGCGCGGCCTGCGCGGACTGTCCGATTTCCTCTTATACGGTGACGGAGAACTGCCAGAACTGTGTCGGTAAGGCCTGCATCAGCGCCTGCAGGTTCGGCGCGGTGGAGCGCGGCCGGTACCGGTCCCACATTGACGCTTCCAGGTGCAAGGAGTGCGGCAAATGCGCACAGGCCTGCCCGTACAACGCGATTGCTCATCTGATGCGTCCCTGCAAGTTCAGCTGTCCGGTGGACGCCATTACATACGATGAGAACGGAATTTCTGTGATCAATAAGGATAAATGCATCCGCTGCGGCCAGTGTATTCACCGATGCCCGTTTGCCGCGATCGGATCTAAGACATATATTGTGGATGTGATCCGTGCTTTGAAGTCTGACCGGCCGGTCTACGTGATGGCAGCTCCGGCGACGGAGGGACAGTTTGGCAAGGATATTACGATGGCGAGCTGGAAAAAAGCGATGGAAGAGATCGGGTTTGACGGCTTTTATGAGGTTGGTCTCGGCGGTGATATGACGGCAGCTTCTGAGGCGGAAGAGTGGGCGGAGGCCTATAAAAACGGTGAAAAAAAGGTGACCTCCTGCTGCCCGGCGTTTGTCAATATGGTGAGAAAGCATTATCCGCAGGTGGCTGACCGCATTTCCACCACGGTTTCGCCTATGTGTGCGGTTTCGCGCATGATCAAATCCCAGGTGCCGGATGCGGTCACGGTCTTTGTCGGCCCGTGCCTGGCGAAAAAATCGGAGGTGGCTGATCAGCAGATCGAGGGCAATGCGGATTTCGTTCTTACTTACAGCGAGATGCATGCCATCCGGCGCGCGAAAGGAGTTTCCCTGGATCCGGTGGAGAATACGGAGCAGATGGCTTCCATTTATGGCAAGCGATTTGCCTCCTCCGGCGGGGTGACCAACGCTGTGCTGCAGAGCCTGGAGGAGATGCATGAAAACACGGATATCAAAGTGTGTCGCGCGAACGGAGCCGACGAGTGCAAAAAGGCGCTGCTGCTTTTGAAAGCGGGACGGCTGCCGGAGGATTTTGTGGAGGGGATGGTCTGCGAGGGCGGCTGCGTCGGCGGACCGAGCTCCAGGAAAGACCAGGTGGTCTCCAGAAAGGATCGTGAGGCGCTGTTAAAAGAGGCGGATGATCGAGGAATTCATGAGAATCTGGGCAATTATCCGATGGAGCAGTTTTCCATGCACAGGGAGTAATTTTCCTGGCGGGTATAAGAGAGATTGTAGTGGAAAGCGGCTGTTGAAAAGCAGTTGTCTCCGATGAGCATGTGCAGGCAGCGCGTGAGTGACAGGACAGTTCCGGCGTCCGCCCCCGGTTGAGCGAAAAAATAGCGTGACATAACCCATGGCAGAAAATGCTGTAAGGTATGTGTCACGCTATTATTTTCTCATAGTATCGTCATCTGCCCTGCCTGTGACATGGGAATGTTTGAACTGTGTGTCTACAGACCGCTCGTATAGTCTGTGATACCGGAAGTGTTGATGGTCACCGTCTCGATCTCCACGTTGCTCTGATACAGGCTGTATCCCGAATATCCCAGCCATACTACAACGGCGACAGCGGCAAGCGCACCGATCAGCTTTGCCAGCAGTGCACGCTGCTTTGCCTGTTTCATTTCCTTCTGACGATTCTTTTTATGCTCTTTATAGCGGTCGACTTTTGCCTGACTCATTCTGAAAACTCCTTTTCAATTAAACTGAACAGAGTATAGCACAGAACCGGCGGATTCGTCAAACGGAATGTGGCTACTTTTTGGTAACCACTTTATTTGAAATAAAAAGTATGATAGAATTGTTGCAATTAGCATATTTAACACAGAACAGGGCGGAGGGATCAGATGAGTTACGCGGACAAAGTATTTATCGATATGTGTACCGACATTATTCAGAACGGGACCAGTACGGAGGGAGAGAAGGTTCGTCCGAAATGGGAGGATGGCAGCAGCGCTTACACAATCAAAAAATTCGGCGTGGTGAACCGCTATGACCTTTCCAAAGAATTTCCGGTCCTGACGCTGCGGCGCACCGCGATTAAGAGCTGCACCGATGAGTTGCTCTGGATCTGGCAGCAGAAGTCTAACAATATTCATGACCTGCACAGTCATATCTGGGATGAATGGGCGGATGAAAGCGGGTCCATCGGAAAAGCTTACGGCTATCAGATGAGTGTAAAGCATCAGTACAAGGAGGGGATGATGGATCAGGTTGACCGCGTCATTTATGACCTGAAGCACAATCCTTACAGCCGCAGAATTATGACGAATCTTTACGTGCATCAGGATCTGCATGAGATGAACCTCTATCCCTGCGCATACAGTATGACGTTTAATGTGACCAAAAAGCCGGGGGAGGATAAGCTGGTCTTGAATGCTATTTTAAACCAGCGTTCCCAGGATGTTCTGACGGCCAATAACTGGAATGTCTGCCAGTATGCGGTGCTGGTGCATATGCTCGCCCAGGTCTGCGATATGCAGGCGGGGGAGCTGGTGCATGTCATCGCGGACGCGCATATCTATGACCGTCACATTCCGTTGGTGCAGGAGCTGATCACCCGGGAGCCGTATCCGGCGCCGACATTCTGGCTGAACCCGGACGTGAAGGATTTTTACGAGTTCACGCGGGATGATGTGAAGCTGATCGATTACCAGACGGGGCCGCAGATCACGGATATTCCGGTCGCCGTGTAGAGTATTAGAGTATGCTGGATATGGATACTGTACGGCCAGGCGGTTTTGCAGCCCGTTTCCATAGTGAGGGTATAGACGGAAAACAATTCATAAGCGGGCACTTTGCTGTGCCCCGTTGAATTTGTTTTCCGCCGTATCGGACCAATGTTATGAGTTGCAAAACCACCGTCTGTATTCTTATACGAGGAGGTCTGTCATGAATTTAATTGCCGCTGTCGATGCCAACTGGGCCATCGGTCTGAAAAATAAACTTTTAGTGCATATCCCGGAGGACATGAAGTTTTTCCGCCGGACCACGACGGGAAAAGTGGTGGTCATGGGCCGGAAGACTCTGGAGAGTTTTCCGAACGGCCGGCCCCTGGCTAACCGGGTCAATATCGTCCTGACGAGAGATCCGGATTACACAGTGAAAGGCGCGGTTATCGTGCACGATATGGACGAACTCCATGCAGAGATTGCAAAGTATCCGTCGGAGGATGTTTATGTCATTGGCGGGGAGAGCATTTACCGCCAGCTGGCGGATGAGTGTGATGTGGCTCATATTACGAAGATTAATTATAAGTATGAGGCGGACGCTTATTTTCCGAATCTGGACGAGAAGCCGGAGTGGCGGATTACGGCGGACAGTGAGGAGCAGACTTATTTTGATCTGGAGTATTATTTTTATAAGTATGAAAAAACAAAGGATTGTGAGCAGTAACAATCAATAATAAGATGCGTGAGAGGAGGCTTTCACCGGGGATCACAGATGTGCTGACCTGACGAAACAGCGAGGAAGGACGATGATGGCATGAGCAATTTCTTATTCAGCATCAATGTGACGATCCCTATTTTTCTGGTGATGGTCGTAGGGTATTTCTTGAGAAGAATCGGCATTTTAAATGAAAATTTCGTCGATGTCTCAAACAAATTTAATTTTACGGTTACCCTGCCGGTGCTGCTGTACAAAGATCTGGCAAGCGTGGATATCCTGGAGGTGTTCGACCTGAAGTATGTGCTGTTCTGTGCCGTCGCTACGTCCGTCGGATTCTGGGGTTCCTGGGCGATTGCAAAGCTGACATTGAAGGATCAGTCGCTGCGGGGGGCTTTTACACAGGCATCGTTCCGCAGCAGTGCGGCGGTCATGGGACTTGCCTTTATCCAGAATATATACGGGGAATCCGCCATGGGGTCGCTGATGATCATCGGAGCCGTCCCGCTGTATAATATTTCTTCCGTGATTGTTCTTACGTTCGAGGGAGATTACCCGGAGGGAGAGTGTGATACCGGCAAGATTAAGCAGTCCTGTATCAATATCGTAAAGAACCCGATCATCATCGCTATCGTGATCGGCGTTGTCGTGGCGCTGCTGGGCAATCCGCTGCCCACCCTGGTGAACTCTACCGTGGAGAATATCGCAAAGATGGCGACGCCGCTGGCTCTGATCGGGCTTGGCGCCGGGTTTGAGGGGAGAAAAGCGCTGAAGAAGATTAAGCCGACTCTGGGGGCTTCGTTTATTAAGCTTATCGCGCAGGCCGCTATTTTTATTCCGATTGCCGCTTATCTGGGATTTACGGGAGAGAAGATGGTGGCGCTGGCTGTGATGCTGGCGGGTCCGGCCACGCCGAGCTGCTATATCATGGCGAAAAATATGCATAACGACGGTGTGCTGACCGCGAGCATCGTGGTGGCCACGACACTGCTGTCCTCGGTGACGCTGACGATGTGGATTTTTATATTGCGGACGGTAGGGTGGATATGATGCAAACAATGAGGAAAACACAGAGAAGAGATATGCTGGCATATCGATTTCTCAGCGTTTGACGAATGTACAACACGAATAATGGAGGGCAGTGCCCGGAATTATGAGTGATGCAGATGCGAAGCGCAGAGGAGCATCTGGTTTGCATCAACAGATAAAGTAAAGAAAGGGGAAAATACCATGGAAATATCAGGAACCAAATTATTTCTGCGCGCCCTGGAGGCGGAGGGTGTGGAAAAGATTTTTGCATATCCGGGCGGCACGGTGACGGATTTATTTGACGAGCTGTACCGCAACAGCGATATTGACGTTGTTCTGCCGCGCCATGAACAGGCCCTGGTGCATGAGGCGGAGGGGTACGCCCGGGAGACCGGCAAGACCGGCGTCTGTCTGGTGACCAGCGGGCCGGGCGCCACGAATACGGTGACGGCTATCGCGGATGCGTTTCTGGACAGTATTCCGCTGGTTGTCTTTACGGGGCAGGTTGCTCTGGGTCTGATTGGAAACGAGGCATTCCAGGAGGTGGATATTGTCGGGATCACGCGGCATATTACCAAATACAGTGTCACGGTTCGGGACAGGAAAGAACTTGGCAGAATCATAAAAATGGCGTTTCGGATTGCTTCTACGGGAAAACCGGGGCCGGTGCTGATTGATCTGCCGAAAGATATTCAGACAGCGAACGGACCGGCGGAGTATCCGGCCAGCGTGGATATCAGAGGCTATAAGATCAATGACGGCGTCCATATCGGGCAGCTCAGGAAAGCGACAAAGCTTTTAAAGAGCGCGGGGAGACCTGTTATCCTTGCCGGCGGCGGTGTGAATATTTCCGGAGCGGGAGAAGAACTCGCCCGCCTGGCGGAACTGACGCATATACCGGTTATCACTACCGTGATGGGAAAAGGAGCGGTTCCGACCGATCATCCTTATTATATCGGGAGCAGCGGTCTGCACGGAAAATACGCGGCGAATATTGTTATCAGCCAGTGTAATCTGCTTTTTTCCATCGGCACCCGTTTCAATGACCGGGTGACGGGAGACTTAAGCGAGTTTGCGCCTAAGGCGAAGATCATTCATCTTGATGTGGACGCGGCGGCCATTTCGCGGAATGTGGTGGTTGACGTTCCGATCGTGGCGGACGCGAAAGTGGCTCTGGCACAGATGGTGGAGTGGATTGAGGCGGAGTGGAAAGGCCCGAAAGACACGGAAGACTGGATGAAGCAGATCAGAAAGTGGGATCAGGAGCATCCGCTTGAAATGCGCCGCAATAAGGGAATGGCGCCCCAGATGATCATGGAAGGGTTGAATGAGGTTTACCCCGATGAGGTGACCTATGTGACGGATGTGGGCCAGCATCAGATGTGGGCCAGTCAGTTTTTACATATCAACGCGAAAAAGAAACTGATCACCTCTGGTGGCCTGGGAACCATGGGATTCGGATTCCCGGCGGCTCTTGGAGCCAAGATGGGACATCCGGATCGGCCGGTGGTCTGCATCACCGGGGACGGCGGATTTCAGATGAATATACAGGAGATGGCGACGGCGATCATTCAGGATACACCAATCACAATCTGCCTGCTGAACAATTATTATCTCGGCATGGTGCGGCAGATGCAGCAGCTGTTTTATGGAAAACGCTACTCTGCTACCTGCCTGCGCCGCAGAAAGAGCTGTCCGGCGCACTGTAAGGGACCGAATGAAAACTGCCCGCCGTATGTCCCGGATTTCCTGAAATGGGCGGAGAGTTACGGTGCACATGCCATCCGCGTGGAGCGGGAGGAGGATATTGTCCCTGCTCTTATGGCGGCCAGAGAGAACATGGATGCGCCGACGCTGATCGAATTTATGATTGCCACGGAGGAACTGGTTCTGCCGATGGTCCCGGGCGGGAATCCCATGAACAGGATGATTCTGGAGGGATAGTCCGGTACGGTGGCCATGCAGATGGGCAAGCTGGCTTGCACAGATGCGTGGACATTGGACAGGCAAGGGAATCATGAGTAAGTAGAGCGATTAGCTCGGATTGCGATAATGCTCTCCCTTAATGAGCGTGCAATGCGAATTTAGTGAGAACTTATGCAAAGCAATGATAACTGGTGATGGCGGGAGTGAGAATCACGGAGTCATCAGCTTTCACGGTGATAAAAAGAGAAGGGAGAAAAAGGCCATGATGAAAAACAGATGGATTGCCCTCTATGTGGAGAATCAGGTTGGTGTCCTTGCCAAGATATCCGGACTTTTTGCCGGAAAATCCTACAATCTGGAAAGTCTGACCGTGGGTACAACGGAGGATGAGAGCGTTTCCCGCATGACCATCCGCAGCACCTGCGATGACAGGACGTTTGAGCAGATTAAAAAGCAGCTAAACCGCATGGTTGAGGTCATCAAGGTGATGGATCTGACGGATACGCCGATTCACATGAAAGAGGTTATGTTTGCAAAAATTAAAAAATGTTCGGATGAGGACAAAGCGGAGGCGTTCCGTATCGCGGATGTCTTTAACGTTCATGTGATCGATATCGGCGAGAATAGCGTGCTTCTGGAGTGTATGCTGACAGAGCACAGAAATAATGAACTGATCAGTCTGTTAAAATCCCGGTTTGCGTCAGTGGAAATTGTCCGTGGCGGCGCGGTGGCGATCGAGTCTATCAGCACCTCCTGCCGGTAAATGCGGATTGACATTTCGGAAACTGTGAGAACTTATTATTACTTTTCAAGGCTCATAAAATTATCGTGGGATGCACGATTGTCAGAGTTTTTGAGAATTTATTTGCCAGGGTTGTTTCATGAAGAAATTTTAAACATAAGATAAATGCTGAATTTAAC
>JAJBTR010000311.1 GCA_020860745.1 Lachnospiraceae bacterium
TTTTGTTATTTTTGGCATCCGGGAAAGAAATGCTGCAGCTTGGGTGAGAAGAATTGCTTTTATATCATTCCGGAGGAGGAAGCGCCGGAGCCGACCAGATGCGATGACTGTCCTTATGGGCGGGTTGCTCCCTGTATTGGCTGGTGTACAGTCGATGTACTGGAAGCAGTCCTTGGGAAACGGATGTCGGGAAAAAGTCAGAAGAGGAGGCGGAGAAATGCCTGTATTCCGTGTAGAGAAAAATGAAAATTATACGACCATGAGCAACTGCCATTTGAAAGATCCGCGGCTTTCCCTGAAAGCGAAGGGATTGCTCTCAGTGTTCTTGAGCCTGCCAGATTCATGGAAATACAGTGTGGGTGGTCTTGCAAAGATCTGCAAGGAGGGGAAGAGCGGTATCTGTTCCGGGTTAAAAGAATTGGAGGCTGCCGGATATCTGCGGCGGGAGCGTAGAAGGGATGAACGGGGGCAGCTCCGCGAAAACCTTTATATTATCTTTGAATCGCCGCGGGATGGCTCCGGCTCACCTAAGTCTGAAAATCCAGCGCTGGATAATCCTACACTGGAAAAGCCTGTACAGGAAAAACCTGCGTTGGATAATCCTGAGCTGGAAAAACCTGTGCTGGAAAATCGCGCACAATTAAATAAAGAAGTATTAAATAAAAAAGAATTAAATACGGATTCAATCAAGGGAGGAAGTGAGAAAGAGCCGCGGCACAAGTATGGGGAGTACAGCAATGTCCTCCTGACTGATTCGGAGTATCAATCCCTGCGGCAGGAATTCCCCCAGGATTACCGACAGCGGATTGAGCGGCTTTCTGAGTATATGGCTTCCACCGGGAAATCTTACAAGAACCATCTTGCCACGATCCGCAGCTGGGCTAGGAAAGACAGGAGGGAGCCAACAAAGAAATACAGCCATGACAATTACAGATGCGAGGAGGGAGAGAGCCTATGAATGATGTGTTATCCTCTTTCCTGGAACGCTTTACAAAGACCGAACCATCCGAGAATGAATATCTCGGCGAGGGCGGTCTTTTTTTCTGCCGGAAATGCCATACGCCGACGCAGTGCCGGATCGAGGTTGGAGATGTAACACGCATTGTCTCCTGCATCTGCCGGTGCCAGCAGGAAGAACTGGCACGGCGCAAGCGGGAAGATGAGGAAACAGAACGGCTGGAACGGATTAGCAGGTTAAAAGCCAACGGCATCCAGGATAAAGCCCTGCTCGGCTGGACCTTTGCCATTGCAGAGGACTCTCCCACTGTCCGGATGGCGAAACGGTATGTGGAACAGTGGCCGGAAGTCAAAAACCGTAACCTTGGTCTGCTCCTTTGGGGTGATGTTGGGACAGGAAAATCTTTTATCGCAGCCTGCATCGCCAACGCCCTGATGGAGAAAGGCATCCCGGTGCTGATGACGAATTTTTCAAAGATTCTGAATCAGATGGGCGGGATGTATTCAGACGAACGGTACCGGTATATCGCCTCTCTCTCAGCCTATGACATGCTGGTGATTGACG
This sequence comes from Lachnospiraceae bacterium, assembly GCA_020860745.1. Lineage (GTDB taxonomy): Bacteria > Bacillota > Clostridia > Lachnospirales > Lachnospiraceae > Eubacterium_I. Next base: position 1,523 of record JAJBTR010000311.1, read on the forward strand.
ATTTGGGGATTGAGCGCAGTACCGAGTATGCACTCGAACAGGTCTATGCGGTCATCGATGAGCGTTACAAAACCGGGAAACCGCTGATCATCACGACAAACCTGACGGTGAGCCAGATGAAGAACCCGGAGGATGTCGCCCACGCGAGGATCTACAGCAGGGTGCTGGAATTATGTACTCCCGTACAGGTGCATGGCAATGACCGGCGGGCAGAGATCGGCCGTGGCAAGCAGGAACTTGTGAAGAATATCATCCGCGGATAAGGAGGTGGTACCTATGGCAAGAGATGGATAAGTGTGTTTACAAAAATCGAACTTTGATTGGAGGTGTTGAAAGCAATGTCAAAACGGGCAGTTATAACTGCCGTAGTGAACCAGAAAGGCGGAACCGGGAAGACCACCACCTGTGAAAACCTGGGTATCGGCCTGGCGGCGGCCGGAAAAAAGGTGCTCCTGGTCGACACCGACCCACAGGCCAGCCTGACGATTTCCCTGGGGTACCCGCAGCCGGATGATCTGCCTGTTACTCTGTCAGACCTGATGCTGAAGACCCTGAATGATGAGCCGTTACCTGCAGGAGAAGGGATTCTCCACCATGCGGAGGGAGTTGACCTGATCCCGGCCAACATTGAACTGGCAGGGATGGAAGTATCCCTTGTCAATGCCATGAGCCGGGAGCAGACACTCGACCGCTGTCTCGATTCGGTGCGTTACAAATACGACAACATCCTTCTGGATTGTATGCCGAGCCTCGGGATGCTGACGGTCAATGTACTGGCCGCCTCAGACAACGTACTGATCCCAGTGCAGGCGCAGTACCTTTCCGCCAAAGGTCTGGAACAGCTACTCCAGACAGTGAATCGGGTCAAACGCCATATCAACCCAAAACTGAAGATTGATGGCATTCTGCTCACCATGGTGGACGGGAGGACGAATTATAACAAAGAGATCGCGGATCTGATCCGGGAGACTTACGGGAAGAAACTGAAAGTATTCGATACGGTAATTCCGCGTTCGGTTCGCGCGGCAGAGATCAGTGCCGAGGGCAAAAGTATTTATGCGCATGACCCGAAGGGGAAGGTGGCTGCCGCCTACCATGCGCTGACAGAGGAGGTGCTACACAATGAGCAGCAAAAACGCAAACGTCAAATTAGCCAGCTTCGATGATATCTTCTCCACCGAGGAAAGCCGCGAAGCTGCCGGTAGGGAACAGGTGCAGGATATCCCGGTATCAGAACTTCATCCGTTTGAGGGACATCCATTCCGCGTGGTGGACGATGAGGCCATGACCCGAACGGTGGAAAGCATTTCAAAATATGGAGTGATCGCTCCTCTGTTGGCCCGGCCTGATCCGGATGGCGGATATGAGATCATTTCCGGGCACCGGCGGTGCCATGCGGCGGAACTGATCGGGCTGGAAACCCTGCCGGTGATCGTAAGGGAGATGGATGATGATGAGGCTATCATTGCGATGGTCGATGCCAACCTGCAGAGGGAAACGATCCTGCCGAGTGAACGTGCATGGGCATACAAAATGAAACTGGATGCGATCAAACACCAAGGTGCCCGGACAGATTTAACTTTGGCCCAAGTTGGGCCAAAGTTGTCAGCAGCGGATAAAGTGGCTTTGGAAGCAGATGATAGTCGATCACAAGTAAAGCGCTATATTCGCCTAACCAACCTTATCCCGGAGCTGATGGATATGGTGGATGAGAAAAAGATTGCGCTTAACCCGGCGGTGGAAATTTCCTACCTTTCACGGGAGGAACAGGAGAATCTCCTGGAAGCCATGGATTACGCGCAGGCATCCCCTTCCCTCTCCCAGGGGCAGCGCCTGAAAAAGATGAGCCAGGAAGGCAACTGTACCCCGGAAGCTATGCGGTCTGTTATGAACGAAGTTAAGAAAGGTGATCTGGAACGGGTCACTTTCAACACGAATGAATTGCGGAAATATTTTCCAAAGCCTCACGTTTCTGTTCAGTAGAATGACGGGACGTTTGTGGGCTCTAAAAATAAAATATTCTGATTGGAATGAAGACCGCTTTTTCAATAGAAAATAGCAATTGAAATACGATACATTTCATGATAGAATACCATTACTAAAAAATGTGCAAATGCACACAAGTAAGGAGCGACATGATAGAGATTAAAAGAAATTCTTACCTGCAACAGCTAATTGAAAGAAAAGACAATGGCATGATAAAGGTGGTTACCGGTATTCGTAGATGTGGTAAGTCTTTTTTGCTGTTTACCATCTTTAAGAGATACTTGTTGGAAAATGATGTTGATGCCGGCCATATCATTGAGATTGCCCTGGATGGTATTGAGAATGAGGAATTAAGAGATCCGAAGGTTTGCTTCAAATATATCAAGGATGCCATGAAGGATAGCGGTAAGTACTATCTTCTTCTGGACGAAGTGCAGTTTATGCCAAAATTTGAAGAAGTGTTAAACAGTCTGCTTCGCATGAGTAATATTGATGTGTATGTAACCGGCAGCAACTCCAGGTTCTTGTCCAGTGATATTGTAACTGAATTCCGCGGCAGAGGTGATGAGATTAGAATTTATCCTCTATCCTTTGCAGAATTTTATTCTGCTTATGAGGGCGATTATGATGATGCCTGGGACGATTATATGACCTATGGTGGGTTGCCGCAGATTGTAAGTTTTCATAGTGAACGACAGAAAGCAGAATACCTGAAGAATATTTTCGCCAAGGTCTACCTGAAGGATGTGATTGAAAGAAACAAAATTCAGAGTGTGGACGAAATTGGCATCCTTGTCGATATCCTTGCCTCTGCAATCGGAGCACCAACGAATCCGTCGAAAATTGCAAATACTTTTGCCAGTGAAAGGCAGATGTCTTACACCAACAAAACAATCTCCAATCATATTGATCATCTGGCAGATGCTTTTTTGATTTCTAAGGCCAGCCGATATGATATTAAAGGCAGGAAATATATTGGTGCAAATCTGAAATATTATTTTACTGATCTTGGTCTTAGAAACGCCCGTTTGAATTTCAGACAGCAGGAGCCTACTCACATCATGGAGAACATTGCTTACAATGAGTTGCTGATCCGTGGCTATAATGTGGATGTGGGTGTTGTTGAGATATTCGATAAGAACAAGGAAGGTAAGCGTATTCGTAAGCAGCTGGAAGTTGACTTTGTCGTAAATCAGGGCAACCAGAGATACTATATTCAGGTTGCATACGACATGACTTCGGAAGAAAAGCAGACACAGGAATTTAACTCTCTGCGTAATATACCGGATTCTTTCAAAAAGATTGTCATTGTGAATGGCACGAAGAAACCGTGGCGTAATGGCGAGGGTTTTGTCATTATGGGAATGAAGTATTTCCTGTTAAATTCAGATAGTTTAGAATTTTAAATGATCTAAAGGCAGTTTCATCCATTCATTCCTTGAGTTCTTGACAAAAATTGCAAAAGGATTGGAATTCGCGCTGAGCCGCAGCCTTTCCCCGACAATGATATCAGAGTGGAATTTGAAACTGTTATATCAAAAGCCTTTGGATATATGGATATGACATCTGATTTTAATATACATAGAGACTTAACATCTCCCGTTGCTGATCCGTCAGAATGAATGACAGGATGTTTATGCTCTCTAAATAATAAAATACTCTGGTTGAAATGAAGGCCGCTTTTTCTATAGAAAAGGCGGTCTTTTTCTGTCAGGAGCAGAAAGGAGGAAAAATGAACCCTGTACGGTCACCCACTTAGGTGAATTTCACTGAAAAATCCAAAAGGCAAAAAAATTTAAGAAAGGAGATACCTTAATCGCAGTTTTAGCAGACCGGGTCGTGAGACATATTCCGGTCTGTTTTCTTTTGGATTTTTATGTAAAAAAATGAAAAACCGACAAGGTAAGTCGATTCTGCGATTTTGGTTTTTGTATTTATGGATTTTTTCAACAGTGCGATAAGCGTATTACAGACCCTTGTGATCGCCCTTGGCGCGGGCCTCGGAATCTGGGGAGCCATCAACCTTTTGGAAGGATATGGCAACGACAACCCAGGTGCGAAAAGCCAGGGCATGAAACAGCTGATGGCGGGCGGCGGGGTCGCCCTGATCGGCATCACCCTTGTGCCGCTGTTATCCGGGCTATTCGGCTGACGAGGCATAATCGGGTAGGAGGCGGCTTTTGCCTCATACCCCCGCGCATATAAAAATCTCCCGGCTGCGGGCGGGATTGCCTGCGGCCGGGATGCGAAGGGAGGTAAGCTGATTGAACCTTATATTTAATAACTTTGAGACATGGCTGAGGGAACTGCTCATCGACGGCATCATGGATAACCTGACCGGGCTGTTCGATTCGGTGAATACCCGGGTCGGGAGCATCGCCGCGGAAGTAGGGACAACGCCGGCAGAGTTTTCCCCGGATATGTTCACAATGATCCGGACCCTATCTGAGACGGTCATCATGCCGATCGCCGGCATCATCCTCACCTTCATCTGCTGCTGGGAGCTGGTCCAGATGATCATCGACCACAACAACCTGGCCAATTTCGAGACATGGATTTTTTTTAAGTGGATCTTCAAGACCTTCGTTGCCGTGATGCTGATCTCCAACTGCTTCGATATCACGATGGCGGTCTTTGACGTGGCGCAGAACATCGTCAATTCCAGCGGCTGACTGATCTCGGGGACTACAGCGGTGAGCGGTTCAATGCTGGATACGATGGAGGCGACGATAGAAGACATGGAGCTGGCACCGCTGATCGGACTGTACCTGACCTCGTTCATCATCCAGATCACCATGTACGCCCTCTCCGTCGTGATCTTCATCATCATCTACGGGAGGATGATCGAGATCTATCTGATGACAAGCCTCGCCCCGATCCCGTTTGCGACATTTGCGAACCGGGAGCAGAGCCAGATCGGGCAGAACTACCTGCGCTCCCTGATCGCCCTGGGGTTCCAGGGATTCCTGATCATGGTATGCGTGGGGATCTATGCGGTGCTGATTCAGAACATCCCGGTTTCGGAGCACATCGCTGCGACCCTGTGGGGGATCGTCGGATACACGGTGCTGCTCGTCTTTACCTTATTTAAGACCGGCAGCCTCTCGAAGAGTATTATGAATGCCCATTGATAACCAGGGCATGACAACTGACAGCAGGACAGAAGAAAAACCAGGAAAGAGGTGAGATTTTATGGCGGCGTATGTATCCGTGCCCCGTGACTTAACGAGGGTAAAGAGCAAAGTATTTTTTAACCTGACCAGGCGGCAGCTGATCTGCTTTGGTGCGGCGGCTCTGATCGGGGTGCCGTCCTATTTCGGGATCCGGCACCTCGGGAATACGAGCCTTGCCGCGATGTGCATGGTGCTCATCATGCTGCCCCTTTTCCTCCTCGCCATGTACGAGAACAGAGGAAAGTTCCGGGCGGAATATATGGCCGCTTATCCTTCTGCTTCTGGTGCTGGGCGGTATCGGTGGATACTTCGCTTATACCAGACTGAAAGATAGGAAAAAGGATGCAGAGCAGACAGATCCGGATGATGAGTATATCACTGACGACGATGCCGAAGCAGATGATTACCTCAATGATGAGTATGAGGAAGATGAGGGAGACGGTTCTGATGAGGAACCGGTATGCCCGTACCGGCATTGATATGTGATGCCGGGGAGCAGCTTTCGGGCTGCTCTTACATAATTTTAAATTTACAGATTGAAGCGGATGTCCGACATTGATATAATGAAGAAAACTACTCATGGGAGAGGCCTATATCAAATGTAGGCGGGAACAGTTATGCTTTATACGCCATTGACAAACAAAGCATTGCGCATTGCATATGATGCACATGCCGGACAATACGATTCATGTAATATCCCGTATATTTTCCACCCACTCCACCTGGCAGAACAGATGGAAGATGAGGTCACTACCTGTACGGCTTTGCTTCACGATGTGGTAGAAGATACGCAGATAACTTTTGAAGATCTGGAAAAAGATTTTCCGAAAGAAGTTATGGATGCGCTTCGTTTGCTGACACATGATCTTCAAACGGATTATTTTGATTATGTAAGAAAAATCCGTACAAACCCGGTTGCAAAAGCGGTAAAGCTGGCGGATCTGGCACATAATTCTGATGAAAGCCGATATGCCGGATGTGATG
>JAJBTR010000023.1 GCA_020860745.1 Lachnospiraceae bacterium
AGTTAAACGTTGTAAAATAGATTAAATGATGGTATACTGGGCGTAGGCAATGAGTCGTGTGAAATAAACAGGAGGAATATGCGATGGATCTGATCAGCGGCCTGCATGCTATGTTTGGTGGAGAATCGTCTTCGGCAAGACAGAGAAGTGAACAGAGAAGCGCTGCTTCGCATCGTCAGGAGGGCGAACTGCAAAAAAAGAATATTATGCTGAAAGAGCAGCTGGATTCAGCCCGGGAGCGTATTATTCAATTGGAGAACCAGATTGACAGGATGAAAAAGGAGACTACAAAAGTGGAGCACAATTTAGATTCCAGAAGAGATGATATAGATCAGCTGATTACGGGAGTTACGGTTCAGATTCAGGAGATGATCAGTACTCTTGAGAAGCAGATGGAACAGCTGGAGGTCAAAACCGACCGTCAGATTCGTCATCTGGATGAGGGGACACAGAGACAGTTGGAGGAGATGAGTGATTCCGCTGCGCAGATCCGCATGATTTCAGATGCAGTACAGCCTGTTCCTCAGATGCAAGAGTCTCTGGAACAGCTTGGAGAAATGAAAGAATCTGTTCAGCAGATCGGATCAATCCGGGAATCTTTGCAGCAGATTGATGAGATCCGGGCCATGATGGAACAGCTTGAGCAGCAGAAAGTCACTATGGAAGAAATCAACGAAAAATCGGAGAGCCTCCGGACAGACATTGTTGCGAAGGTTCATTCTGAGAATGTCCAGTGTTACCGTAATATGAATAGTCTGGTGACATATCTTGAGGTACAGCTGGAGGAGATGAAACTGGATGATAAGAGTGTGACGAAGATTAATAAATCTTTTAAAGGCCTGAAGTTTTTTTTGTTTTTCAGTTTCTTAAGTTTTCTGGGTCTGGTGTTTTTCTTCCTTTATTATGTGATTGGCCTGAAGTTTTTTTGACAGTGGGAGTGAGTGACAGGGAGTGAATAACGGGAAGTAAGTGAAAACCCTGTGTGCAGGAAGCATTGTGAATGAAATAGAAATAGCTGACTGACAGTTTTCAGTAAATATTTATATATAGACAAGGGGAATGTGTTTTATGGGAGTAGATGAGACGAGAAAAGTCTGGGTAGTCGGACATAAAAATCCGGACACAGACTCAATTTGTTCTGCCATCGCTTATGCGTATTTAAAGAATCAAACTTCCGAGGGGGGAGGAGTACGAGCCTAAGCGGGCAGGAGAACTGAACGAAGAGACGAAATATGTATTAGATGCTTTTGGTGCGGAGGTTCCTGCTCTGATTACGGATGTGGGCGCGCAGGTGAAAGATATTGAGATCCGCCGGACGCCGGGGATCGGTGAGCAGCTTTCCCTGAAGCGGGCGTGGGAGATGATGAAAGACATGAATGTGCCGACGCTCCCGATTACGGACGGAGAGGGGTATCTGACCGGATTGATTACAACCCAGGATATCACTACTTCCTATATGGATGTGTATGATAATTATATATTGTCCAGAGCCCAGACGCAGTATAAGAATATTCTGGATACGCTGGACGGTACGCTTTTGTTTGGGGATGCGGAGGCCTGCTTTACAGAGGGTAAGGTAATGGTGGGTTCGGCAAACCCGGAAATTATGGAGGAGTATATCAAAGATCATGATCTGGTGATTATGGGGAATCGTTATGAGGCGCAGATCTGTGCGCTGGAAGCCAATGCCGGCTGCATTGTTGTGGCGGGAGCACCGAAGATTTCCAGGACGATTGTCAAGATGGTGTCTGAGCGGAACTGTACGCTGATCACGACGCCGTACGATACCTACACCACCGCCCGCCTGATCAATCAGAGTATGCCGATCCGGTTTTTTATGCGCCATAATCGTCTGACGACATTTGAGACGGAAGAATTTGTGGAAGGCGTCCGCGATATCATGTCAAAGGAACGGCACCGTTATTTCCCGATTCTGGATGAGAACAGCAAGTATGTGGGCATGATTTCCCGCAGAAATCTTTTAAACATGAGAAAGAAACAATTGATTCTGGTGGATCACAATGAGAAGACGCAGGCGGCGGACGGAATTGACGGCGCAGATATCCTTGAGATCATTGACCACCACAGAATCGGAAGCCTGGAGACAATCTCTCCGGTGTTTTTCCGCAACCAGCCGGTCGGATGCACCGCAACCATTATCTATCAGATGTATCAGGAACAGGGAGTGGAGATGCCTGCAAAGATTGCAGGATTACTGTGTTCCGCGATTCTTTCAGATACACTGATGTACCGCTCCCCGACCTGTACGCCGCTGGATCAGATTGCAGCGGAGGCATTAGCGGAGAAAGCCGGTATCCGTACGGAAGATCATGCGCGGGCTATGTTCCAGGCGGGAAGTGATTTCGGAAGCAAGACGCCGGCGGAGATCTGTTACCAGGATTTCAAGGTGTTCAGCCAGAATGATATTGATTTTGGTGTTGGCCAGATCAGTGCAATGACTCAGGAAGAACTGGATCAGGTGAAAGAGATTCTTCTCCCGTATCTGAGCGAGGTTCTGAAAGAGAAAAAGATATCTATGGTTTTTGTCATGCTGACGAATATCATTGATGAGACGACTTATCTGATCTGTGACGGTGAGAATGCGGATACTCTGATGGAGCAGGCTTACAGAACGCAGAAAGAACATGATGCGTATGTGCTGGAGCGTGTGGTATCCCGGAAAAAGCAATTGATACCGGTGCTTATGACCGCATTGCAGGAGTTCAGCGCCTGACTTCTGATGATATAAGATTTAAAGGGTTATGGATGGAGCCCGATCCTGGGCAGGCTGCAGATTTCATCGTTAGATAGGGAGTTATATTCTAAACATTATCCTGATTTGGGTGTGAAGGGAAACAGATCGGGGAAATATGCAGGAAATGTGTTTCGCTTGGAATGTAAGGAGATATCAAAGAGAATACATGAGGTAGAATATGGCGAGAGAGTATTGGAAGCCGGGAAATATGCTTTATCCTGTGCCGGCAGTTATGGTTAGCTGCCAGCGCCCGGGAGAAAAGCCCAATATTATTACGATTGCCTGGGCGGGTACAATTTGTTCTGACCCGGCAATGGTATCAATTTCTGTGCGGAAAGAGCGTTATTCTTATGACATCATCCGGGAGACCGGCGAGTTTGTGATGAACCTGAATACAAAGGATCTGACATATGCCACGGACTACTGTGGAGTGAAATCGGGACGGGACGTGGATAAATTTTCCGCATTGCATCTGACACCTTCTGCGTCAAAGACGGTTGCCGCACCCGGTATTGCGGAGAGCCCGGTGAGTCTGGAGTGTAAGGTTACGCAGAGTATTGAGCTGGGAAGCCACGTAATGTTTCTGGCGGAGGTAACGGCTGTGTCAGTGGATCCCGCTCATATGGATGAGAAAGGCAAATTCCACCTGAACGATCTCGGGCTGGTGGCCTACTCACACGGGGAGTATTTTGAACTTGGAGAGAAAATCGGAAAATTCGGTTATAGTGTGCAGAAGAAAAAGTGAGAAGCGGTTCTGACATGCAGATGCAATTGTTCGTGCGCGGAGCAGCCGCGGGATGGGTTTGGAGCGGCCGGCAACATTGTTTTGTGCGAAAGAAAAGACCGTGAACAGCAATAAAGAGATATATGAAACAGGAGGGAGTATCATATGAAAGTAAATGTAAGAGGAAAAGGCGCAAACGTTGGTGTGACAGACAGTATTCAGACTTCCGTGGAGAAAGTGGCGAAGAAGCTGGAAAAGTATGTTTCGGAGAATGCGGAACTGACGGTTGTGATCAGCGTGGCAGGCAATCTGCATACGGCGGAATTTTCACTCAGTGATACCGGCGTGTTTACACGGGTGGAGGAATCCGGGATGGATATGTACAATGTGATCCATGATGCGGGGGAGATGATGGAGCGCAAACTCCGCAAATATAAAGAAAAACTGACGGCAAAATATGCGGGGCGTCCTACGAATCATGCAGTGGCACAGCGGATCGGCGATGTCGTCGATGAGCCGGATAAATCAGCGGAATCTGCAGACAGTGCGGAGATCCGGCGCGTGAAGCGTTTTGATATCAAGCCGATGTTCCCGGAAGACGCAGTTCTGGAGATGGAAATGGTCGGTCATGATTTTTTTGTATTCCAGAATGCCGAGGAGCATTGCCAGGTAAATGTGATTTATAAGCGCAAAAACGGCGGTTATGGTTTGATACAGCCGACTTATGAATAAAAAATAAATTTGTGCGATGATAGTTATGGTACAAGAACAAAGCTTTCCTGAGAAAAACGTACTCCGGGACCTGGCAATGCAGATCCCGGAGATGTCATAGGGGAGGATAAGTTAATAGAAAGACGGTTTTCGGGGGTTTTTTGAGAACCGTCTTACTGTTTTTATTATGAACGGATTTCGGAGAAGTATTCATCGAAGTGATGATTTTTGAAAAAACGGAGGGAATTATTCAGAACCAGGCTCGAAAATGCTGCACATTTTCGAGCTGTCGCGTTCGCGCCAGATAAATTTGCCTGGTTCTGAATAATTACAAATTGAAAAATACAGGAAAGTGATGTATACTATCGCTATTCAATGAAATAAAAAGGTGGTATAGAATATGGGTTTATTACAGGATTGGCAGAAAATTGCCTACAATAACAAGGCGGATCAGGGTGAACTGCAGAAGTTCTGGAACCGTTATTTTCTTCTGGAGAAAGGTGTGTATGAGCAGCTTCTGACGAACCCGGACGAAGCGGTGGAGGGCACTGTGAAAGAGCTGGCCGAAAAGTATGATCTGGAAGTTATGGCGATGGTCGGGTTTCTGGACGGTATTCAGGAGAGTCTGGTCACGCCGAATGATCTGGAGGATCTGACGGAGGATTCGCAGGTAAGCCTTGCGTTTGACAAGGAAAAGCTGTATAAAAATATGGTGGACGCGAGAGCGGAGTGGCTCTATGAGCTGCCGCAGTGGAAGGAGATTTTTTCGGAGGAGAAGTTAAAAGAGCTTTACCTGGAACAGAAAAAATCCGGTACTGTTGTGAAGCCGGAGAAAATTTACCCCAACGATCCCTGTCCCTGCGGAAGCGGAAAGAAGTATAAAAAGTGCTGCGGACGAGGAAAGTAAGGAACGGTGAAGCGTTATTCTTTCGCGGTTTCTAAACACAGATGAGGTATATGATACTGTTGCGGGTGTGCGGGAGCGGGTTTGTGGCTCGCGATTACGGGCGCATTCATGAAATAAATTGAAGTTATGATTCAGACAGGAAAGAGGAGAGAGACGATGAAGATTACGTTGAAGGACGGCTCATCGAAGGAATATGAGCAGAATATGAGTGTGTATGATATCGCGCGGGATATCAGCGAGGGGCTGGCGCGGGCGGCCTGTGCCGGTGAGGTAAACGGAGAAGTAGTAGATCTGCGTACCGTGATCACGGAGGACTGCAGCTTAAATATTCTCACTGCCAATGATCCGGCAGGACTTGCCACGATCCGTCACACGACATCGCATGTTCTGGCAGAAGCGGTAAAGCGGCTTTTCCCCAACGCGAAGCTTGCCATCGGTCCCTCCATTGATACCGGTTATTATTATGATTTTGAGGCGGACCCTTTTTCCAGGGAGGATCTGGATAATATTGAAAAAGAGATGAAAAAGATCATCAAAGAGGGGCACGCGCTGAAGCGTTTCACACTGCCCAGAGATGAGGCCATCCGTTTCATGCAGGAGAGGGAAGAGCCGTACAAGGTGGAGTTGATTGAGGACCTGCCGGAGGATGCGGAGATTTCTTTCTATGATCAGGGAGGTTTTGTGGATCTGTGCGCAGGGCCGCATCTGATGTCCACAAAAGGAATCAAGGCGTTTAAGCTGACTTCTTCCTCCATGGCATACTGGAGGGGCGACAGCAACCGGGCGCAGCTGCAGAGAATCTACGGCACGGCTTTCCAGAAGAAGGACGAGCTGAAAGAGTATCTGGCGTATCTGGCTGACATTAAGAATCGTGATCACAACCGCCTGGGCCGTGAGATGGAGCTGTTTACCACCGTGGACGTTATCGGACAGGGACTTCCCCTGCTGATGCCGAAAGGCACAAAGATGATCATGAAGCTGCAGCGGTGGATTGAGGATCTGGAGGACAACGAGTGGGGATATATCCGCACAAAGACGCCGTTTATGGCGAAGAGTGACCTGTACAGGATTTCCGGTCACTGGGATCACTACAAGGAGGGCATGTTTGTCCTGGGCGATGAGGAAAAGGATAAGGAAGTCTATGCGCTTCGTCCCATGACCTGCCCATTCCAGTATTTTGTCTATAAAGCGACGCAGAAATCTTACCGTGATCTGCCCTGCCGCTACGGTGAGACGTCCACATTGTTCCGCAATGAGGATTCCGGTGAGATGCACGGTCTGACCCGTGTGCGCCAGTTTACGATCTCCGAGGGACATCTGATCGTTCGCCCTGACCAGATGGTGGAGGAGTTTAAGGGATGTCTGGCTCTGGCAAAGCATTGCCTGACGACTCTGGGACTCCAGGACGATGTGACTTATCATCTGTCAAAGTGCGATCCTGCGAATCCTGATAAATATATCGGAAGCCCGGAGGTGTGGAAACAGACAGAACAGCATATCCGCGACGTTCTGACAGAATTGGAGATTCCGTTCGTGGAGGATGTCGGCGAAGCCGCGTTCTACGGGCCGAAGGTTGATATCAATGCGAAGAATGTCTATGGCAAGGAAGATACTATGATCACTGTCCAGTGGGACGAGCTGCAGGCGGAGCAGTTTGATATGTATTATATCGACCAGAATGGCGATAAAGTCCGTCCGTTTATTATTCACCGGACATCCATCGGCTGTTATGAGCGGACTCTGGCCTGGCTGATTGAGAAATACGCCGGCAAGTTTCCGACCTGGCTCTGCCCGGAGCAGGTGCGTGTGCTGCCGATCTCTGAAAAGTATGTGGATTATGCGGAAAAGGTTCGCGCGGAGCTCGCAAAAAACGGCGTGGATGTCACGGTGGACAGCCGTGCGGAGAAGATCGGTTATAAGATCCGCGATGCGCGTATGGCGCGGCTGCCCTACATGCTGGTTGTAGGCCAGAACGAGGAGGCGGATGGAACCGTATCCGTTCGCAGCCGCTTCGCGGGCGATGAGGGTGTCAGGCCTTTAGGTGAATTCATCGATGCAATCTGCAGGGAAATCCGAACGAAAGAGATTCGGGAGGAGATTCCGCAGGAGTAAGCTGTTGCTGTATATGAATATTTTAAATGTAGGAGGCTTCCTTTTTCAGGGAGCCTTGTTACTTTTCTGATGTTTACGAAATATCTTTTTGTGTGCGGTATAGATGAAAAAAGCAGGAAGGTAAAATCGTCTGTAGGAATGGCAGGCGTATACGGACGAAACGGGGAGAAATTGTGAAATCGTTCGTAGGAATGGCAGGCAGATACGGACGAAACGGGAAGAAGCTGTGAAATTGCCCGTAGGAACTGTAAGGCTCATACGGACGCATGGGATAGAGTGGGTGGAATTCGTCTGTATATAGAATGAAAGAAGTATCTGTTTTACTTATGAAAAGCAATGTTTTGGTTACTATTCGCTCATCAGTCATTCACATCGCTGAGTGGCTGCGTACATCGCTTTTTGCTTTCCGTTCAGGGTTGTTTCATGAAGAAATTTTAAACATAAGATAAATGCTG
>JAJBTR010000043.1 GCA_020860745.1 Lachnospiraceae bacterium
TTCCGGGACGACCATTACGGCCTGTGTTGCCTGCGGCTTCGAGCGGAAGTTTGCTGGGAAGTATTCCTTTATCCTGTCGATACCGGCGATTCTGGTAGCTATGGTGCTGGAACTGAAGGATGCCGGTTCCATGAGTGTCACAGCCTCGCAGGCAGGTATATATGTGACAGGCATGCTGGTGGCGGCGGTGGTTGGTTATGTTTGTATCAAGACGATGCTGGTCATTGTCCGCAATAAAAAGTTTAAGTTTTTTGCAGTTTATTGCCTGGCAGTCGGGGTTTTGTCGATCGGAGGATATTTATACCTGGCTTAATGTGATGATACCAGGGTCAAAAGGTCATGAATGAAGCGCTTGCGGTTCAATTCATGACTTTGGAACCCGCCAAAACATGAGAAAGTAGCCATTTTGTCTGGTTTTTTAAGCTAAAATGAGCGGATTTCGAGTGTTTTGAGGATTGCGAGATAAGAGAGACAGGAAATCTCTGATTTCCGTGACTGAACTTATGCATAGCCGGAGTTTTTACGGAGCAATCCGTGGGTATCTTCATCCGTAAGGAATTTTAGCCAAAACATCATGACGTATAAGAGATCCTGTGAGGTATTTATGGCATCATCTAAGAAATCTGCTGCACGGAAGAAAACTTCCGGGACAAAAAGAAAATCATCTGCACGGAAGAAATCGGCGGCATCCTCCTTTTCCTGGAAAAGTGAGGTGCTGCTGTTTGCGGTACTTATTTTTTGTGTTGTTTTGTTTGTATCTAATATCGGGAAAGGCGGAGTGGTTGGCGATGCGGCCAGCAACTTTTTTTTCGGCCTGTTTGGTATTCTGTCCTACGCTTTTCCGGTTGTGCTTTTTCTCGTTACTGCGTTTCTGATTTCCAATCGGATCAGCAGCCGCAGCAGCCGGGTCAGAAACCGCCGGACTTATTCCGGACGCGTGGTGATGAAGTCTGTCTCCGGCATTCTGTTTTTTGTATTCCTCTGTGTGTTTGCCCATATGGTTTATGTAGGAGACCGGTCGGAAAATCTGATGGCTGTATATGCGGACTGTGCCGCACAGAAAGCGGGGGGAGGACTGTTTGGCGCCGCTCTGGCCTCAGGGCTGATTACGGCATTCGGGCTGGTTGCAACGTATATCATTGATTTTACGGTGCTGATTCTCTGCGTTGTGCTGATCACGGAGAAATCGTTGTTTCGCGGTCTCTCGGACGGAAGCAGAAAAATCCGCAGCAGTGCAAAGCGAGACGCGCAGAGGAGGCGTGAGGCAGCTGCTGCAAGGCAGGCGGAACGTGAGACAGCCGACATGGAGCCGCAGAATGAGCGGGTGAAATCCGGCGGACGGAAAAAGGTATCCGGCGTGTCTGCGGATACTGCTCTGAAAAAAAGAAAAACCGGGACGGGATCGGATCAGATCAGTGAGGTCGATATGTCGGATGTGACCATGCAGGGAGCGCTCTGGGACGGTCAGCCGGAGCCGGTCATTCAGATACCGGGACAGGAGTCTGCGGAGGCGGAGATCACGCCGATGGACGATCATACTGCGGCCGATCCGGTTCCCGCGAAAAAGAAGCGTTCCGGAAAGAAAGTCCAGTCGGAACAGGTTGTGGAAGCGGAGGTTTCCGATATCCGCGAGACTATCCGGAGTGGGGCCCGGAATCAGACGGAAGATTATGTTTATCCATCGGCGGATCTCCTACAAAAAGGGGATCCGACAAAGACCGGGGATTCCAGACAGCATCTGCAGCAGATGTCGATGAAACTGCAGAAAACGCTGGAGACGTTTGGGGTCAATGCCCGGGTAACCAATGTCGTCTGCGGACCTGCGGTCACGCAGTACGAGATTCAGCCGGAGATGGGGATCAAGGTCAGCAAAATCGTCAATCTGGCCGATGACATCAAGCTGAACCTGATGGTTCCGGATATCCGCATTGAGGCGCCGATACCGGGAAAAGCGGCCATTGGTATTGAGGTGCCGAATAAAGAAAATGTGACGGTGGCGTTCCGGGATCTGATCGAATCCAGAGAGTTTCAGGATCACCCGTCAAAGATATCTTTTTGCACGGGTAAGGATATCGCGGGTCATGTGATTGTGGCGGATATTGCGAAGATGCCGCATCTGCTGATTGCCGGTGCGACAGGGTCGGGTAAGTCTGTCTGTATCAATACGATTATTATGAGTATTCTGTACAAAGCGGACCCGTCTGAGGTGAAGCTGATTATGATTGACCCGAAGGTGGTGGAGCTGAGTGTTTACAACCGGATTCCGCACCTGCTGATTCCTGTGGTCACGGACCCGAAAAAGGCGGCCGGGGCGCTGCAGTGGACGGTGGCTGAGATGACGGACCGCTACAATAAATTCGCGGAGTATGGCGTCCGGGATATGAAAGGATATAATAAAAAAGTGGAGTCCATCCGCGATATTGAGGATGAGAACAAGCCGCAGAAGATGCCGCAGATTGTGGTGATTGTGGATGAGCTGGCCGATCTGATGATGGTGGCGTCAGGGGATGTGGAGGATGCGATCTGCCGTCTGGCACAGCTTGCCAGGGCGGCCGGAATCCATCTGATCATTGCGACCCAGCGTCCCTCGGTCAACGTTATCACCGGTCTGATCAAGGCGAATATGCCCTCCCGTATCGCGTTTTCCGTGACGTCCGGCGTGGATTCCAGAACAATTCTGGATATGAACGGCGCGGAGAAACTGCTGGGAAAAGGCGATATGCTGTTTTATCCTCAGGGTTACTCGAAGCCGCTGCGTGTGCAGGGAGCTTTTGTCTCTGACACGGAGGTCTCCCGGGTTGTGGATTACATAATAGAGAAAAACGGACAGGGATCCTATGACACGGCAATAGAGGAAAAAGTTCAGACGACGGGTTCCGCTCTCGGGACCGCGGCCGGTTTTCCCTCCTCGAACGATGGGAGAGATGATTATTTTGAGGATGCGGCGCGTTTCCTCATTGAAAAGGAAAAGGGATCCATTGGTATGCTGCAGCGCAATTTTAAGATTGGTTTCAACCGCGCGGCGCGCATTATGGATCAGCTGGAGGAGGCCGGTGTGGTGGGACCCGAGGAGGGAACCAAGCCGAGACGGGTGCTGATGACCATGGAAGAATATGATGATACCAGGGGAGAAATAAGTGAGATATAAGTGAGATAAATATATCTTTTATACGGAAAAGAGGACGTTATGGTTTGCTCAAAATGCGGCGCGGAACTGAAAGAGGGATGTATATATTGCTCCCGGTGCGGGCAGGAGGCACAGATTGTCTCTGAAATAAATATCCTGGAAGATGATCTGCTCCTGAATCTGATGGATGAGAAGGGTTCTTCTGATGACGGGACAGGTAGTGTAAAGACTGATACAACCCCGGCGGAGAGGGAGCGTCTCCGGAGACGTGAGGAAAAGAGGCGGGAGAAAAAACGGAAAAAACGCAGACGGACGATGATTATCCTGGCGGTTATTCTGGCAGCTGCTCTGGTCGGCGGTGTTTCTCTGCGGAAATTTCAGCAGAATCATTCCGCGGAATATCTGCTCACACAGGCGGAGGAAGCGTACGGACAAAAGAATTATAAGAATGCGCTGGAGTATCTGGAAAAGCTGTTTGACCTGGATGAGGATAACGTGGATGGCCTGCTTTTAAACGGACAGATCTGCCTTGCGCAGAAAAACTATGAGGATGCGGAACCCCTGTTTTTGCGTGTGCTGGAGCTGGATGCGGAAAACCGGGAGGCTTATGAGGGGCTGATCCGGGTCTATGACGCGCAGGACAGAACAGATCTGATTCTGGCTCTGATGGACGGCGTTGCAGATGAGGAAATCCTGGCTCTGTTTGAGGATTACATTATCCCGACGCCGCAGATTGATGTAGAGAGCGGTTCCTATTCGGAGTATTTTACCGTGAAGATCACGGCGGAGAAAAAGACGCTGGATATTTATTATACGCTGGATGGCTCCACACCTGACACCGATGATACGCTTTATGAGGAGCCGGTGGAAATCAATGAGCAGGGAACTATTACGCTGACTGCAATCTGTGCGGATGAGGACGGCAACTGCAGTGAACCGGTCTCGGCAGTCTACAAGGTTGCATTGGAAGCACCGGATACACCGACGGTGTCTCCCGACGGCGGACAGTATACTTCTCCGGTCAGCATTACCGTGAGCGTTCCGTCGGGCACGACGGTATATTATACCTGGGATAACACTACGCCGACAGCGTCATCTTCCAGATATACCGGACCGCTGGAAATGCCGGAGGGAAATAATATACTTTCCCTGATTGCGATCGATGAGAATGGAATGAAGAGCGAAGTGCTCAAGTGTAATTATATTTACTATCCGGAGGCCGCGGACGATTCAGCTGCGGGCAGCGGAACCGCGGATGCGTCGGCAGGAGATGACGGGACGGCGGAAGAATGAGGACTGCAGACTGTTTCCTGAAAAACAAGGCAGACGAAATGATATCAATGATGCAGAGATATGGATAGATAGAAACAGGAGGGAACGTTACCATGAAGTTTACGAAGATGCATGGCTGCGGCAACGATTATGTGTATGTCAATTGTTTTGAGGAGACGATAAGGAACCCGGCTGCGGTATCCGTGTACGTCAGCGACCGCCATTTTGGCATTGGCTCTGATGGCATGATCCTGATCTGCCCGTCCGATATTGCGGATTTTCGCATGGCTATGTACAATGCCGACGGCTCCGAGGGGAGCATGTGCGGGAATGGCATACGCTGCGTGGCAAAGTATGTCTATGATCACGGAATGACGGATAAAAAGAATATTTCCGTCGAGACGAAATCCGGAATCAAATATCTGGACCTGACCGTTGAAGATGGAAGGGTGACGCTGGTGAAGGTGAATATGGGAGCTCCGGGTCTTGCGCCGGAGCAGATTCCGGTTCTGGCGGAGGGAGACTGTGTGGTCGATGCGCCGATCACTGTTCTCGGCAAAGAGTACCGCATGACCTGTGTCTCCATGGGAAACCCCCATGCGGTCGTGTTTGTCGATGACACGGAGCATTTCCCACTGGAGCAGGTTGGACCGTATTTCGAGAATCATGAGCTGTTTCCGGATCGCGTGAACACAGAATTCGTGCAGATCCTCAGCGGTTGCGAGGTAAATATGCGTGTCTGGGAGAGAGGATCCGGGGAGACCTGGGCCTGCGGCACCGGCACCTGCGCTTCGGTGGTGGCCTGTGTGTTAAATGACTGCACGGATGATAAGGTTCTGGTGCATCTGCGGGGCGGAGATCTGGAAATTTTTTATGACAGGGAGGCGGATACGGTCTGGATGACCGGACCGGCCACAACTGTGTTCGACGGAGAGATCGACGTCAGCGGGGTTGATCTGTAAAGGAATGATTGCGGGGGTCATGATACAGAAACAGCTTTTCCTGTGCGTTACATCATTGTACTTCAGGCGCAGGGGTAAAACATATAGTCTAAGGAAGGATAACCATGAAATTATCAGATTTAATTCAGAAGTTGGATTACACATGTGTGCAGGGGACGGCGGCCCGGGAGATTTCCACTCTGGTCTATGACTCCCGTAAGATTGAAAAGGATTCGGTTTTTGTCTGCATTACCGGAGCGGTCAGCGACGGGCATAAATATGCAGCGCAGGCGGCCAGGCAGGGCGCGGCGGCCGTGATTGTTGAGAAAGAAGTTGACGTTCCCGCTGCATTGACGGTGATCCGTGTGAAGGACACCAGGATTGCGCTGGCGGAGATGTCAGCCGCTTATTTTGGATATCCGGCGGAAGAACTGAAGACGATCGGAATCACGGGTACCAAGGGAAAGACCACCGCCACTTATATGGTAAAATCGATTCTGGATCATTCCGGATACCGCTGCGGACTGATCGGCACGATCGAGATGATCATCGGTGAGGAAAAAATTCCGGCTGCCAACACGACGCCGGAGTCCTATGTCGTTCAGGAGGCCTTCCGGAAGATGGTAGATGCGGGCTGTGACTGTGTGGTGATGGAAGTATCTTCCCAGGGACTGATGCTCCACCGTGTGGGCGGATTCGTCTTTGACTACGGTATTTTTACCAACCTGGAGCCGGATCACATCGGCCCCAACGAGCACAAAGACCTGGACGATTACATTCGCTGCAAGAGCCTGCTGTTTCAGCAGTGCCGCCAGGGTATTTTTAACGCGGACGACGCTCACCTGGAAAAAATTCTGGAGGGGCACACCTGTGAGGTAGAGACGTACGGGTTTTCCAAAGACGCGGATCTGGTAGCGCAGGACGTGCATCTCTTTGACCGGGGCGGCAGCCTGGGAGTGGCTTACCATATGAGCGGGAAGCTGGATATGGATGTGGAGATTGATATTCCGGGCAAGTTCAGTGTCTATAATTCCATGACTGCCATCTCCATCTGCCGGCATTTCGGCGTGGCGGCGGAGACTATCCGGCAGTCGTTGTCGCAGATTCATGTCAAAGGGAGAGTGGAGATACTGCCTGTCTCATCGAAGTTTACACTGATGATTGACTATGCGCACAATGCCATGAGTCTGGAGAGTCTGCTGACGACGCTGAGAGAGTACCATCCGAAACGGCTGGTCTGCCTCTTTGGGTGCGGCGGAAACCGCGCACGGGACCGGAGATTCCAGATGGGAGAGGTTTCCTCACGCCTGGCCGATTTTACTATTGTGACCTCGGATAATCCGAGAAATGAGGAGCCGGCTGCTATTATTGAGGATATTATCACCGGCGTAAAAAAAGCGGACGGAGAGTATATTTCCATTGTTGACCGGGCGGAGGCCATCCGTTACGCGATTGAACATGCAAAAGAGGGCGATGTGATTGTCCTGGCGGGCAAGGGACATGAGGACTACCAGGAGATCTGCGGAAAGAAATATCACATGGATGAGCGCGAGCTGGTGGCGGATGTGGTAAAGGATGGAAACTTTATCAGGTAAGGCGGTCAATCCGTGCATCCCGCGGAGCGAGCGGCATTCACAGGCTGGCTGACACCGTGAAAAGTAATAATTTTGATAGTAATCCCGATTTAAAGCTATGTTTTTTGAAATGTTTGTGTTATCATGCAGATGTGGCGTGACGGCATACATGGCACGGTACCCTGGAATGACAGGTGAAGTTTAGAAATGATTTTGCACAGAGAGGCAAAATGATACATCCGGAGATCCGGATATGGAGTCTGAGGAGGATTTCCTTATGAAACGAGTGTTGTTAAAATTGAGCGGAGAGGCCCTGGCAGGTGATAAAAAGACAGGATTTGATGATGAGACGGTGTTTATGGTTGCAAACCAGGTCAGACAGCTTATTGATCAGGGCATTGAGGTAGGTATTGTGATCGGCGGCGGCAATTTCTGGCGCGGACGTACCAGCGACAGCATTGACCGGACAAAGGCGGATCAGATCGGTATGCTGGCGACGATCATGAATTGTATCTATGTGTCGGAAATATTCCGGTCAGCGGGTATGATGACTAATGTGCTTACCCCCTTTGAGTGCGGTTCCTTTACGAAGCTGTTTTTCAAGGATCGCGCGAACAAATATTTTGCGAAAGGAATGGTTGTCTTCTTTGCGGGAGGCACCGGACATCCTTATTTTTCCACGGATCCCGCTACGGTGCTTCGGGCAATCGAGATTGAGGCGGACGGTATTCTTCTGGCAA